>JASHUC010000201.1 GCA_030040235.1 Gammaproteobacteria bacterium
TTTACGCCGAGATGCGCGGCGATCTCGTCACGGCGCGCAACGTGCTCGACAGCGTGCGTGAAGGTCGCATCGATGTGGGTCCGCTCGATGCCTACTGGCACATGCTGATCGCGCGCCATGCTCCGGAGCTCGTCGCCGGAGTGCGTGTGCTCGCCGCAACCGAGCTCGCGCCGATGCCGCCCTTCGTCGCCGCCCGTGGAGCCCCCGCGCAGATGATCGAGGGCCTGCGCACGGCGTTCCTGCGCGCCGCCACCCGCGACTGGTTCGCGGGGCTCGCCGAGCCGCTGCTGCTCGAGGGCTTCAGTGCAGTGACCGCGGCGAGCTTTGCACCGCTCCTCGAGTGGGAGCGGGCCGCGAGGGCGCAAGGCTTCGAGCGGCCGGCCTGAGCGCTTTAGGCGCTGCGCACCGGTACGCGGCCCGCCGGATGCGGCAGCACGTCGTGCACCCGGAACAGGTAACGGCGCGCGACCTCGAAGTAGGAGCGGTACACCAGCCCGCCATTGAGCGCGAGCAGCCGCTCGCGCTCGCGCCGGTAGAGCGCGCTGCAACGGTACCAGGGCACTCCCGGGGATTCGTGGTGCAGCAGGTGCAGGTTGTTGAACAGGAAGAGCGGCCCGAGGATCCACGAGCGCTCGACGATGGCGATCCGCTCCGGCACGGTTTGCCGCGCGCGGTGCTCGGGGAAGGAGCGAATGAGCTGGATCGCGTTGGCGGGTACGGCCATCGCGAGGAAGTAGATCCAGAGCGGAATGCCGCACACGACCTCGAGCCACACGATGACGGGCACGCACCACAGGAGGTGCTCGAGCCACGCGCGGCGTACGCCGGGCTCGTTGCGCAGCAGGGCGCGAGCCTCGAGCCACAGGAAAAGGGCGATGCGCCAGAACGAGCCGATCAGGACCCGGCCGGCGAGGGTGTGCTCGATGCGCAGGAACGCCCGGGTGAGAGGACTCAAGTGCTCCCAGTCCTCGGGCGTCCAGTAGAACGACTCGGGGTCGTCCACGGGATCGGTGAGCCGCTCGTCCTGGTGATGCACGTGGTGGGTGTGCTTGTAGCGCTCGTACGGGAGCCACACTGAGAGCGGCACCATGGCGAAGAGCCGATTGAGCGGCTTCCAGCGCGTCGGGTGGCCGTGAACGATCTCGTGCTGCAGCGAGCTGTGCAGCGTGATCAGCACGGCGGCAATCGGAGCAACGGCCGCGAGCGGCAACTGGGCATAGGCGCGTGTGATCGCGAGCCAGCCTCCGTAGGCGGCGATGATGAGCAGCAGCGTCGGAATCTCGACGGGCGGTACGGCGGCCGCCGCGCGGCGCGCTAGACGGGTATCGACAGAACTCATGCGCTCCACTCGAGTGCGGAAGCGGATCCGGCCGCACCCGCGCAAAGCCACGCTAGGGCTTGCGTCATCAATCTTACTTCAAGGAGCGCGCGCCTCCTATTGACTGGCGTCTCTTTTCTCTCAGTCAAGGTGCGCCGTTCGACAGATTCTCCGCTCCAGCACCAGCATTGCATCGTAAAGCAGGATCGCCATGAGGCCGGTCGCAAGCCCCCCCTGCAGGACGAAGGCGGTGTTATTGGACAGAAGACCGGCAATGATCACCTCTCCGAGCCCCTTGGCCGCGACGGTAGATCCGAGCGTCGCCGTGCCGACATTGATCACGAGCGACAGCCGAATACCCTCCAGGATCAGGGGCATGGCCAACGGCAGCTCGACGCTGAGCAGGCGCTGACGCGCGCTCATGCCCATGCCGCTCGCGGCCTCGAGAACCGCGGGTGGGCAGGTATTGAGGCCCACGACCGTGTTCTCGAAGATCGGCAGCAGGCCGTAGGCAAAGAGCGCGATCAGCGTCGGCACCTCACCGAAACCGACGAGCGGTACCGCGATGGCGAGCACGGCGACCGGCGGGAAGGTCTGGCCGATATTGACTAGAGCGCGCGAGAGCGGCAGGAATTCCGTCCCGCTCTGCCGAGTGACGAGGATCCCGAGCCCGACGGCCACCACGGTGCTGCCTGCTGCAGCGCAACAAACCGTCCCCAGGTGCGCGAGCGCGAGTGCCAGCAGATTGCCCTGATCGTAGATGGGCGCCGCACCGGGGGGGGTCATCGGGGCAAACAGCGGCGCGAAGCTCTGCGGCACGACGAGGAAGGCCACGAGCGTGGCGAGGGCAGCAAGCCGCAGGAGCCGCGTGGCGAGTCGCGACATCACTCGGGCCGGCCGCGGGCGAGGATGGCCGCGAGCGTCAGGTGACCACACGGCTTGCCCTCGGCATCGACCACCACGGCTGACTCGGCACCGCACCAGAGAAGCTCGGAGAGCACTTCGCGGAGCGAGGCCGTCGCCGGCACGCAGGGCCCGTGCGATCCGCCCGGCAGGACGGCCTCTGCGGCGGTCGTGAGCGAGAGGAGTCGCATGGCGCGGTCGGCAAGACCGGTCATGCGCGAGACGAACGGATCGGCCGGGTGCTGCAGCAGAGCCGACGGAGCGCCGTACTGCAGAATCCTTCCCTGGCTCATCACCGCGACGCGATCCGCGAGCCGAAACGCTTCATCCATGTCGTGCGTCACGAGCACGATGGTCGTGCCGAACCGTCGCCGGATGTCGAGCAGATCCTCGTGAGCCTTCGCGCGGGTGATCGGATCGAGCGCGCCGAAGGGCTCGTCCATGAGGAGCACGGCAGGCTCGGCGGCGAGCGCGCGCGCGATCCCGACCCGTTGCTGCTGCCCTCCCGAGAGCTGATGCGGAAATGCCTGCGCATACCGGGAGGGCTCGAGCTGAAACACCTCGAGCAGCTCGTGTACGCGGGTGCGGATGCGCGCCCGGTCCCAGCCGAGCAGGCGCGGCACGGTCGCGATGTTCTCGGCGACGGTGCGGTGCGGAAAGAGTCCGTGGCCCTGGATCACGTACCCGATCCGGCGCCGCAGCAGATGCGCAGCCTCGCGCGCAGTGTCACGCCCATCGAGGAGGACGCGGCCGCGCGTCGGCTCGACGAGCCGGTTCATCATGCGTAGCAGCGTCGACTTGCCCGAGCCGGAGCTGCCCACGACGACCGTGATCGAATGGCCTTCGACGGTCATCGAGACCCGGTCGACCACGGTCGACTCGCCGTACTGCTTGGTGAGTTCCTCGACGCGGATCACGGCTTGGCCAGAGCTCCGGCGCGCGTCGAGATTTTTGCCCGATCCACCACCTCGACCAGCGCATCGAGTACCACGGCGGCCGAGAAGGCGAGGGCGACGATCGGAACGGCCCCGAGCAGCACCAGGTCGATCGCCGTCTGCCCGATGCCTTCGAACACGAACGTCCCGAGACCACCGCCTCCGATGAGCGCGGCGATCGTGACGAGCCCGATGTTCTGTACCAGCACGATGCGGATGCCGGTCAGAATCACCGGCAGAGCGAGCGCGAGCTCGACGCCGATGAGGATCTGGCGACCCGTCATGCCCATGCCGCGCGCGGCTTCGACCGTCGCCGGCGAGACGCGCCTCAAACCCGCGACGGTGTTCGCGACGATCGGCAGGAGCGAATACAGGAACAGCGCAAGCGCCGCCGGCGCAGCGCCGATGCCCTGAATGCCGAGCTCCCTGGCGAGCGGTACCGCGGCCGCCAGCGCACCGAGGGGGGCCATCAGAATTCCGAACAGGGCGAGCGAGGGAACCGTCTCGATGAGGTTCAGCGTGCCGAGAATGCCGGCGCGCAGGCGCGGCACGCGGTGACACAGAATCCCGATCGGCAGGCCGGCCACGACCGCCGCGCCGAGCGAGCCGATCGCGAGGAGCACGTGCTGTCGAGCCTCGTGCGCGAAGCGCTCCGCGTTCACCGCGTACTCGCGCATGATCGAGAGGTTGTCGAATACGCCGTGCCCGAGCGCGAGACCGATCACCGCAATGAGCAGCGCGAGCAGCAGCACGCGCGCGAGCGGTCCGGGTGAGAGCCGCGTGACCGCATCCGTCATCATCAATCCAAGGACGATGAGGAGCACCCAGAATCCGGTGCCGGCGGCGACCCGCACGATCCGGTTGCCGGGCGGGGTGAGTGCGTTGGCGGCGCTCGCGACGGCGAGCGCCACCACGACGAGGCCGATCACGGCCGCAACGAGCCGGATGTGCGCCTCGGCCACGCCGAGCGCAATCAGCGCGACCACCGCGAGTGTCGCGAGGACGCCGAGTGCCTCGGGTGCCGGCAGCGCCTGGAGCAGGCTGTGCGGGTCTCCGGGCACGATGCGGTTCGATTTGAAGACGACGAACGGAAGCAGCATGAGCGCCGCGGCGCCCGCGGCCGTGAGCAGCGCACCGAGCCGGTCGAGGCCGCGCCCGCGCCTGATCCTCAGGACGGCGGTCACCTCAGTAAGCCTTTCGCCTTCAGATACGATGCCGCGACGGCCTCGGTCGACTCCCCATCGACCTCGACGCGTGCATTGAGCGCTTGTAGCGTCGCGCGGTCGAGGCTCTCCATGAGCGGCTTGACGAGCGATGCGATCTGCGGATGAGCCTCGAGCACTGCCGCGCGGATGGTCGGCACCGGAGCGTAGACCGGCTGATCGTGCTTGTCGTCCTCGAGGACTCGAAGGTTCGCCGCGACGATGCCGCCATCGGTACCGTAGACCATGGCGGTGTTGGTGCCGTTCGTGCCGGCGGCCGCGGCCCGGATGGTCGCCGCGGTCTCTCCGCCGGCGAGCACGATGAGCTGCTCCGAGCCCAGCTTGAATCCGTAGGTCCTCTCGAGCGAGCTCAGCGTTCCACCGTTGGCGAACTCGGCCGAGCAGGCGAGCACCACCCGGCCTGCGCTCGAAACCCAGCGTGCAAAGTCGCTCATGGTCCGCAGGTGATACTCCCGGGCGGTGTCCTGGCGGACCGCGAGCGCCCACGCGTTGCTCGCCGGAGCGGGGGTGAGCCACACGATGTGGTTCGCCGCGTAGTCGAGCCGGGCGCCGAGCGCGTAGCCCTTGCGCAGATCCTTCCAGGCCGGGTTCGATGGCATGTGGAAGAACACGCCTGCGTTCGCGGTATATTCCACATAGAGATCGATCGCGCCCGAGAGCAGCGCCTGGCGCACGACGGGGGTCGCTCCGAGTCTCATCCGGTCCACCGTTTGAATTCCGTGCGCCTGGAGCGTGAGCCGGATCATCTGGCCGATCATCGCCGACTCGTCCGAGAGCTTGGAGGAGACGACCACCGGTGCGCGGCTCGGGGCGACGGGCGCCGCCTGCAAGGGGAGCGGCGGGGCGAGGGCCAGCGCCGCGGCGAAGGTGAGCGTCTTGAGCGTTTTGAGCACGGATGTCCATCATTAGTCGGTGAGGCTCCCGCGCGTCAAGCCCCTCTCAAAGAGCGGCAGCTGCCTTATGATGAAGATGCAGAGAGATTCGATGCGCAGATCGGAACCGAATCCTTCGAGCGCCCGGCGAACAGCCGGCAGGCGTTACTCGGCCTGGCGCCTGCTCATCGAGGGCCTGCGCGGACAGCGCGGCTGGTCGCGCGCGTGGGCCAAGGCGAAGCCGCGCCCGCGTTATCGCGTCGTCGTCGTCGGCGGCGGCGGGCACGGTCTTGCGACCGCCTTCTATCTGGCGAGCGAATACGGCATCACCGATGTCGCGGTGCTGGAGAGGGGTCCGATCGGGCTGGGCAACGTCGGTCGCAACACGACGATCATCCGCTCGAACTATTTCCTGCCCGACAACATCCGCTTCTACGAGTTCTCGCTGCGGCTCTGGGAAGGGCTCGAGCGCGAGCTCAATTTCAATACCATGGTGAGCCAGCGCGGCGCGCTCAACCTGTTTCACAGCGAAGCCCAACGCGACCTCTACACCCGGCGCGCGAACATGATGCGTGTGCTCGGGGCCGATGCGGTCGAGCTGGGCCGCGAGGCAGTGAAGGATCTGGTGCCGCTCGTCGATCTCGATAACGGCCGCTATCCGGTGCTCGGGGGTTTCCTGCAGCCGCGCGGCGGCACGGTGCGGCACGATGCCGTCGCCTGGGGCTACGCCCGCGCCGCATCGCAAGCGGGCGTCGATATCATCGAGCATTGCGAGGTGACGGGGATCCGGCGCGAGGGGCAACGGGTGCTCGGCGTCGAGACCGCGCAGGGCTCCATCTCCGCCGCCACCGTGTGTCTCGCCGTTGCCGGACATTCCTCGAGGCTGGCCGCCATGGCGGGTCTGCGGTTGCCGATCGAGACTCACGTGCTGCAGGCGTTCGTGAGCGAGCCGATCAAGCCGGTTCTCGATGCCGTCGTGACCTACGGGGCGGGACATTTCTATATCTCGCAGTCGGACAAGGGCGGGCTCGTCTTCGGCGGTGCCATCGACGGATACAACTCCTACGGCCAGCGCGGCGCACTGCCGATCGCCGAGGAGGTCGCCGCCTCGGCGATGACGCTCATGCCCGGCCTCGCAAGAGTGAAGGTGCTGCGGCAATGGGGCGGGGTGATGGACATGACGATGGACGGATCGCCGATCATCTCGAGGACCCCGCTCGAGGGACTCATCCTCAATGGGGGCTGGTGCTATGGAGGCTTCAAAGCGATTCCGGCCGGCGGCATGGCCACGGCGCATCTGATCGCGTGCGGCGCGCCGCACCCGGTCGCGGCCCACCTGAGCCTGGATCGCTTCGCGAGCGGGCACACGCTCGATGAGCGCGGCGCAGGCCCCTTCCCGTACGCGCACTGATGCTGCGGATCCGCTGCCCTTGGTGCGGTGAGCGCGATGAAACCGAGTTTCGCTATCGGGGCGATGCGAGTGTGGCGCGTCCCGGCATGGATGCCCCGCTCGATGCATTCCAGAGGTACCTCTACGAGCGCGATAACCCCCTCGGTTGGCATCTCGAGTGGTGGCTGCACGTCGGGGGCTGCCGCAAGCTCCTGAAGGTGCTGCGTCACACGCACACCCACGAGATTCGCTGGGCGGGCGGCGCCGCCGATGAGGTGCAGCGCTGATGCGCGGGCCCGCGCGCGTTGCCCGCGGTCTTCTGGTGGACGGCAGCCGCCCGGTCTGGTTTCGCTTCGATGGCCGGCCTCTGCAGGGACTCGCAGGCGATACCCTCGCCTCGGCGCTCCTCGCCAACGGAGTGCGTGTGGTCGCGCGCAGTTTCAAATATCACCGGCCACGCGGCATCGTCACCGCGGGGCCGGAGGAGCCTTGCGCGCTCGTCGATGTGATCGGCGCCGAAGGGCGCGAGCCCAATCAGCTTGCGACGACCCTGCCGCTGCACGCGGGCCTGGTCGTAGAGAGCCAGAATCGCTGGCCGTCGCTGCGCTTCGATCTCATGGCGCTCAACGATCTCGTCGGCCGTTTTCTGCCGGCGGGGTTCTACTACAAAACCTTCATGGCGCCCCCCGCAGCGTGGGAGCGGGTATATGAGCCGCTCATCCGCCGCGCCGCAGGTCTGGGACGGCTCGAGCCGATCGTCGGCCCTCATGCCGCGCCTGCCGAGACGGTTCACGACCACACTGATGTGCTCGTCGTCGGGGCAGGCGCCGCGGGGCTCGCCGCCGCCCATCATCTGGGAGCGAGCGGCCTCGAGGTGATGCTGCTCGATGCGGACGTCGTGCCGGGTGGCGGAACGCTCCTCGATCCGCGCTGGACCCAATGGCGCGACAGCATCTGCGCCGGGCTCGCGCGCCTTGCGGGTGTGCAGATCCTGCTCGGGACCAGCGTCCTCGGCGCCTACGGCCACGGAGTGTTCGGCGCGCTCGAGACCCTCGCGCCCGAGGTGTCGGCTCGCTTCGGCGGCCTCAAGGAGCGGCTGCGGGTGATCCGCGCGCGGCGAGTGCTGCTCGCCACGGGCGCACTCGAGCGCCTCATCGCCTTGCCCGGCAACGACCTCCCCGGGGTAATGCTCGCGGGCGCCGCTCTCAAATTTCTGCGCCGCTACGGGGTCGCGGTCGGGCGCCGTCCCGCATTCTTTCTCAACACCGACGAGGCATACGAAGCGGTGTTCGCGCTCGTCGGCGCGGGGGTGCGCTGCGCCGTCGTGGTCGACGTGCGCGCGAGCTCCCTCGCGGCGGACCGCGCCAGGGCCCTCGGCGTCGAGGTACGCGCGGGCGCGAAGGTCGAGGCCGTCCTCGGCAGGCGCGCCGTGCGCGCGGTGCGGGTGGCCGAGCCGAGCGGGTACCGTCACGATATTGCGTGCGACTGCCTGCTCGTCTCGGGCGGGTATTGCCCCTGCGCCTCTCTCGCGACCCAGCTGGGAGCCGTCCCGCGCTGGGAGGCGCAGATCGCGGCCTTCACTCAGGATCTGCCGGGCTCGATCGGATCCCTGGCGGGCGCTGCGCGCGGGGTGTTCGGACTCGCTCGCGCCGCCCGCGACGCAGAGGCGCGGGCCCGCGCGCTTGGAGACGAGCTCGCGGCCGAGCTCGGCGCTCCGGCGGGCGCATCCGAGCGCGGGATCGCTGCCGCTCACGCGCTCGAGCCGCCGCCCGACCCCGATGCCACGCCGATCACCCCGGTGTGGGAAGTGCGCGGGCGCGGCAAGGCCTTCGTCGACCTGCAGAACGATGTGACCGCCGCCGACGTCCGCCTCGCCCATCGCGAGGGCTACGAGCATCGCGAGCACATGAAGCGCTACACGACCCACAGCATGGCGACCGACCAGGGGCGCATCGGTGGGCTCCTGGGATGCGCGATCCTCGCCGAGGCTCGCGGCGTGCCGCTTTCCGAAGTGGGGCGGCCGAACCCTCGGCCGTTCACCGCGCCCGTTCCGTTCGCCGCGCTCGCCGGTGCCGAGGTGCGCGAGCATTACCGGCCCAAGCGCCGCTTGCCGCTCAATGACTGGCACGAGGCGGCCGGCGCCGCTTTCATCGCAACGGGGCTGTGGCTGCGACCGCTCGTCTACTCACGTGAGCGCGGCTGGGCGCCCGTCCTGGAAGAGGCGCGCGCCGTACGCCGGGGCGTCGGGATCACCGACATCTCGAGCCTGGGCAAGATCGACGTGCAGGGAAGCGATGCCGCGCGCTTCCTCGACTTCATCTACGCCAATACGTTCTCCACGCTCCCGGTAGGCCGGGCGCGCTATGGCATCATGCTGCGTGAAGACGGGATGCTGCTCGATGACGGAACGACTTCGCGCCTCGGGCCCGAGCACTTCCTGGTCACGACCACCACCGCGAACGCCGCGGCGGTGCTCGAGCACATGGAGTTTCACCTGCAGGCGTTCTGTCCGGCGCTCGATGTGCTCATCACCGATGTGGGCGATCAGTGGGCGCAGTTCGCCGTCGCCGGACCGCGCTCCCGCGAGGTCCTGGCCTCCCTCGTCCAGGGCCTCGACCTCGGCAACGCCGCCTTTCCGTTCATGGCGGCCTCGAGCGCGAGTATTGCCGGCGTTGCGGGCCGGGTGTTTCGCATTTCCTTCTCGGGCGAGCTCGCCTACGAGATCGCGGTGCCCGCGCGCAGGGCGCGGGAAGTCTGGTCGGCAGTGCTCGAGGCCGGCCGGTCCTTCGGCATCGTTCCCTACGGTCTGGATGCGCTCAACACACTTCGCATCGAGAAGGGTCACGTGACCGGAGCGGAGCTCAACGGGACGACGAGCGCTCTTGACCTGGGCTTCGAGCGCATGCTGAAGAAACAGGGCGATTTCATCGGCCGCGCGCTGACGGAGCGTCCCGCGCTGCGCTCGGCCGACCGGCTGCAGCTCGTCGGGGTGCGTCCCCTCGATCGCTCCTCGCGCCTGCGCAACGGTATGCTGCTCGTGGCTTCCGAAGAGCGTGCGACGATTCTCGGCTACGTCACCTCCTCGACGCCCTCGGTGGAGCTCGAGGGCTGGGTCGGCCTCGCATTGCTCGCCGGGGGGCGGCAGCGCACGGGGCAGAGGCTTCTCGGCAGCTCCCCCCTGCACGGCGATAGGATCGACGTCGAGATCTCGAGCGCCGGCTTCTTCGATGCGGAGAATGCTCGTGTCCGGGGATGAGGCGCTTGGCGTCGCGCTCGGCACCTGCGCGGCGGAGATCCTCGAGCTCGGCGCGTTCCGCGGCCAAGCGCCCGGCATCGAAAGCCTCCTCCTCGCCCACGGTGGGCGGGCTGCGCCGTTCGGCGCCTGCGCAGCGGCACCGGATCACGTGGTGCTCGGGATGCGCCCGGAGCGGTGGCTCCTTCTGAGCGCCCCCGAGGGAACGGGCGCGGGGGTGAGCCTCTGGGCGGGCGCCTGTACGGGAATCGGCGCGGTGATCGAGCTATCGTCGGCCTTCGCCGTGTTCCATCTGGCGGGGCCTTCGGCCCGTCAGGTGCTCGCGCGGGGTTGCCGCCTCGATCTGCGTCCGCAAGCATTCCCGGTGGGGCGCGCGGCGGCGACGCAGATGGCCCAGGTGTCCGTGGTTCTCGCGGCGCTGCCGGCGGGGTGGCTGTTGCTCTCTCCCTCGACCACGGCGCGGCATTTTCACGACTGGCTCGCCGCTGCAGCGCAGCCCTTCGGGCTGCGGCCGCTGCAGGAATCGAGCGTTGCGCGGTTCTTTGAACCGCATCCGTCCTGACGGGGAGCTTATGAAGACTTCCGCAAGAGCCGTCGTGATCGGGGGAGGGGTCGTCGGTGCGAGCGTGCTCTACCATCTCGCGAAGATCGGCTGGACCGACGTGCTGCTCATCGAGAAAGGGGAGCTGACCTCGGGGTCCACCTGGCATGCGGCCGGCGGAATGCACACCTTCAACGGCGAGGCGAACATCTCACGCCTGCAGAAATACACGATCGATCTGTACCGCGAGATCGAGGCGCTCTCCGGTCAATCGTGCGGACTGCACCCGAATGGCGGCCTGATGCTCGCGGCGACGCAAGGCGAGCTCGACAGCCTGAAGCTCATCTGCTCGCGCGCGCGCTACCTCGGAATGCAGACCGAGATGGTCTCGCTGGAGGATGCGAAGCGGCTCAACCCACTCATCGACACCCGCCACTTCATCGGTGCGCTGTGGCGCGCCGACGGCGGTCACTGCGACCCCTCGGGCACGACGCACGCGTACGTCAAGGCCGCGCAGAAGCTCGGTGCCTCCGTCGAGCGCTTCACGCGAGTGCTCGCCCTGCGATCACAGCGCGACGGCTGGCATGTCGCGACCGACAAGGGCACGGTGCACGCCGAGCACGTCGTCAACTGCGCGGGACTGTGGGCGCGCGAGGTGGGCCACATGGTCGGGATCGAGCTGCCGGTGCTCGCGATGGAGCACCACTATCTCCTGACCGAGGACATTCCGGAGCTCGACGGGCGCGACCGCGAGTTCGTCAATACGACCGACTATTCCGGGGAGATCTATCTGCGGCAGGAGCGCCGCGGCGCCTTGATCGGGACCTACGAGCCGAACGGCGTGGTGTGGTCGCCCGTGGCGACCCCCGATGACTTCTCGATGCAGCTCCTGCCCGATGACTTCGAGCGCCTCGCCCCGTATTTCGAGGTGGGCTTCGAGCACTTCCCGGCGCTCGGGCGCGTCGGCATCAAGAAGGCCATCAATGGCCCGTTCACCTTTGCGCCGGACGGCAATCCGCTCGTCGGGCCGGTCCGCGGCCTGAAGAACTTCTGGGTCGCCTGCGCCGTCATGGCGGGCTTCAGCCAGGGCGGCGGGATCGGACTCGTGCTGTCGCGCTGGATGGCCGAGAACGATCCGGGTCAGGACATCATTTCCATGGACGTGGCGCGGTTCGGCGCGTTCGCCACCCCCAAGTACACCTCGCTCAAGGTGCCGGAGAACTACTCGCGCCGCTTTCGTCTCGCGTACCCCAACGAGGAGCTCACCGCCGCGCGTCCGGTGCGCCGCTCGCCCATCCACGAGCAATTGAAGGCAGCGGGTGCGGTGATGGGGACGACCTTCGGGCTCGAGAACGCCTTGTGGTTCGCTCCCGCCGGTGTGGCGCCGGCGGAGACCCCGACCTACCGCCGCTCCGAGGCTTTTCCCATCGTGCGCGCCGAGTGCCGGGCCGTGCGCGCGGGTGTGGGCATCTACGAAACCACCAACTACGGCAAGTACGAGGTGACCGGGCAGGGTGCGCGAGCATGGCTCGATCGAGTGCTGGCATCGCGCCTGCCACGCCCGGGGCGCCTTGCGCTCGCCCCGATGCTCAACCCTGCGGGCCGCATCATGGGCGATTTCTCGGTGGCCTGCCTCGCCGAGGATCGCTTCATGATCGTCGGGTCGGGCTTCGCCGAGGAGTTCCACCTGCGCTGGCTCTGCGCCTGCGAGCCGCCTGCCGATGTGTTCGTGCGCTCGGCGGCCTCGACCCTGTGCGGATTCTCGATCGCGGGCCCCCGCTCGCGCGAGCTCCTCGAGTCTCTGGTGCGCGTGGATCTCTCGCCCTCTGCATTCCGGCTGTTCGACGTCCGGGAGACCGCGGTGGGTTTCGCGCCGGCAATCCTCACGCGCGCGGGGTTCACGGGTGAGCTCGGCTACGAGATCTGGACGACTCCCGATTACTTCAGCTCTCTCTACGATGACGTGCGCGAAGCCGGCGGCCCGCTCGGGCTTCAGCACTTCGGCGGCCGCGCCCTCTCGTCACTGCGGTTGGAAAAAGCTTACGGCTCGTTCAACAAGGACTTCCGTCCGGACTACACCGCGGGCGAGACCGGGCTCGTGCGCTTCGTCGATGCCGGCAAGCCGGATTTCATCGGTCGTGCCGCCGTTCTCTCCGAGCGCACGAGCGGCCCCCGGCGGCGGTTTGTGGTGATGGAGGTCGCCGCGCAAGAGGCCGACGTGGTCGGCTACGAATCGATCCTCAAAGACGGCGCCGCCGTCGGGTACGTCACCTCGGGCGCGTACGGGCACTGCGTGGATCGGAGCCTCGCGGCAGGCTATGTCCCGAGCTCGCTCGTGCGCGAGGGCGAGCGCTTCGAGATCGATATCCTCGGGGAGCTCTGCGCCGCAACTGTGCGGCTCGCCCCGCTCTATGATCCCGAGGGGCTGCGCCTGCGCAGTTGAGCGCCGTCAATGGTTGAGCCGTCAGTGAGCACGCCCCGCAGCTCGGCATCGGCCGCGGCGCTTTTCATCTCGGCGCCGGCCTCCGGCCAGGGCAAGACCACCGTCACCGCGGGGCTGGCGCGCCATGCGGTGCGCAGCGGCCTGCGGGTGCGCGTGTTCAAGACCGGGCCGGACTTCATCGATCCGATGATCCTCGAGCGGGCCTGCGGGCACCCGGTCTATCAGCTCGACCTGTGGATGTGCGGCACTTCCCATTGCCGCAATCTCCTCTATCGAGCTGCGCTCGAGGCCGATCTGATCCTGATCGAGGGCGTGATGGGCTTGTACGACGGCCGGCCTTCGAGTGCCGATCTCGCGCAGACCTTCGGCGTGCCGGTCGCAGCCGTGATCGACGCGGGAGCGATGGCTCAGACCTTCGGTGCCGTCGCGCTTGGGCTGCGCCAGTATCGGCCGGCACTCGCATTCGAGGGGGTGCTCGCAAACCACGTGGCCGGTCAGGCCCATGGGTCGATGCTGGCCGAAAGCCTGCGCGCCGTGCCCGCGGCGCCTCGATTTCTCGGATCTCTCGCGCGTGATGCCGCGCTCGCCCTCCCGGACCGGCACCTCGGCCTCGTACAGGCGGCGGAGATCGAAGACCTCGAGGCGCGGCTCGATCGGGCCGCGGATGCCATCGCCTCGGTCTTGAGCCTCGAGGCGCTGCCGCGAGTGACCTTTGAAGAAGAGCCCGTCGCGCCGCCCGCGGCGCTGCTCGCGGGCGTGCGCATCGCGGTGGCGCGCGATGCGGCGCTCTCGTTCATCTATCCGGCCAACATCGACCTGCTGCACGCGATGGGGGCGGCGGTGAGCTTTTTCTCGCCGCTCGAAGCGCAGGAGCTGCCGCCGGCGGATGCGGTGTATCTGCCCGGCGGCTATCCCGAGCTGCACGCCGAGCGTCTCGCCGCGAATCGCCGCCTGCTCGAGGCGCTGCGCGCGCATGTCGAGGCCGGCCGGCCCACGCTCGGCGAATGCGGCGGCATGATGGTGCTCCTCGAGCATCTCACGGATCTCGAGGGCAGATCCCACGCGATGGCGGGCGCCCTCCCGGGTGAGTCCATCATGCAGCGGCAGCTGCAGGCCCTCGCTCTGCAGGCGGTCGCCTTCGAGCAGGGAGAGCTTCGCGGTCACAGCTTTCACCACTCGCTCCTGCAAACCGCGGAGCCCGCCTTCTCGCGGGGTCGCACCCAGCACGGTGGAGCGGGCGAGGCCGTGTTTCGCCGCGGCCGCCTCACGGCGACCTACATTCACTTCTACTGGCCTTCCAATCCCAGCGCCGCCGCGAATCTGTTCCTGCCTACCCGAGCGTCGCGAGCAGCCGGTTGAAGGTCGCGCTCGGTCGCATGGCCCGCGCACAGCGCGCCGGATCGGGATGGTAGTAGCCGCCGATGTCCACGGGCGCGCCCTGCGCCGCGGCCAGCTCGCCGACGATCCGCTGCTCGTTGCGCGCGAGCTCAGCGGCGAGCGGGGCGAAGAGCGTGCGCAACGCCGGATCCTCCGACTGCGCGGCGAGCGCCTGCGCCCAGTAGAGCGCCAGGTAGAAGTGGCTGCCGCGATTGTCGAGCTCGCCGGTGTTGCGCGAGGGCGAGCGGTCGTGCTCGAGGATCTTGCCGTTCGCCACATCGAGCGCCCGGGCGAGGCAGGCGGCCTTCGGATTGCGCGTCTTGGCCGCGAGGTCCTCGATGGAGACCTGCAGCGCGAGGAATTCCCCGAGCGAGTCCCAGCGCAGATGACCTTCCTCGAGAAACTGCTGCACGTGCTTGGGCGCCGAGCCCCCCGCTCCGGTTTCGTAAAGGCCGCCTCCCGCGAGCAGCGGAACGATCGACAGCATCTTGGCGCTCGTGCCGAGCTCGAGGATCGGGAATAGATCGGTGAGATAGTCGCGCAGCACGTTGCCCGTGACGGAGATCGTATCCTTGCCGGCCCGCAGCCGCTCGAGCGTGAGGCGTATGGCCTCGACCGGCGCGAGGATGCGAATGTCGAGCCCCGAGGTGTCGTGGCCGGCGAGGTAGCGGCGCACGCGCTCGATCAGGTTGCGGTCATAGGCGCGGCCGGGGTCGAGCCAGAAGTAAGCCGGGGAGCCCGTCGCCCGCGCGCGCTCGACGGCGAGCTTCACCCAGTCGCGGACCGGTAAATCCTTGGTCTGGCACATGCGCCAGATGTCCCCGCGCGCCACCTCGTGCTGCGTGAGGACCTGGCCCCGCTCGTCGACGACGCACACGGTGCCCGCAGTTGCGATCTCGAACGTCTTGTCGTGCGAGCCGTATTCCTCGGCGGCCTGGGCCATGAGACCGACGTTGGCGACGTTGCCCATGGTGGTGACATCGTAGGCGCCGTTCCGCTGGCAATCCTCGATCACCGCCTGATAGATCCCCGCGTAGCAGCGGTCAGGGATCATCGCCTTGATGTCGTGCAGCTTCCCGTCGGGTCCCCACATCCGGCCCGAGGCGCGGATGGCGGCGGGCATGGAAGCATCGATGATGATGTCGCTCGGCACGTGCAGGTTGGTGATCCCCCGGTCCGAATCGACCATGGCGAGCGGTGGGCGCTTCGCATAGGTCGCCTCGAGATCGGACTCGATCTCGGCGCGCTGCGCGGCCGGCAGCGCCTTGATTTTCGCGTACACATCGCCGATGCCGTTGTCCGGGTCGACGCCGAGCTGCTTGAGGACCGTGGCGTGCCGCTCGAAGACGTCCTCGTAGTAGATGCTCACCGCGTGACCGAACAGGATGGGATCGGAGACCTTCATCATCGTCGCCTTGAGGTGCAGCGAGAGCAGCACTCCCTTCGCGCGCGCATCCTCGATCTGCTCCCGGTAGAACTCGCGCAGCGCCTCGCAACGCATGAACGTCGCCGAGATGAGCTCATCGGGAAGCACTGGCACGGACTCCTTCAGGACGCTCGTGCGGCCCTCGGTGTCGCGCAGCTCGATGCGCAGTTTCCCCGCGCGCTCGATGAGTGCCGACTGCTCGTTGGCATAGAAGTCCCCGCCGCTCATATGAGCCACGTGAGTGCGCGAGTCTGCGCTCCAGGCGCCCATCGAATGCGGGTGCTTCCTCGCGTACTGCTTCACGGCATTGGCGACGCGCCGGTCGGAGTTCCCCTCGCGCAGCACCGGATTCACGGCACTTCCGAGCACCTTGGCGAAACGCGCCCGCAGCTTCTTGCCGCTCTCATCGTGCGCCTCGTCCGGGTACTCCGGGACGCGATAGCCCTGCGAGCCGAGCTCGGCGATGGCGGCCTTGAGTTGTGGAACCGAGGCGCTGATGTTCGGCAGCTTGATGATGTTGGCGGCCGGGGTTTTGGCGAGCTCGCCGAGATGGGCCAAATCATCGGGGCGGCGCTGCTCGGCGGAGAGCTCCCCGGGGAAATTCGCGAGGATCCGCCCGGCGAGGGAGATGTCGCGGGACTCGACCGCGACGGATGCCGCGCGGGTGAACGCCTGCACGATGGGCAGCAGCGAGTAGGTCGCGAGCGCCGGCGCTTCATCGGTGAGGGTGTAGACGATCTTGGCCTCGGGCATGGCGATCCTTTGCAAAAACGGCTACGAGGGGCGGCGCAGCGGCGTTGGGACAATGGCGTTGGGATAATATAGAAAAGGTGGACGCGATGAGCACGATCGAGCTGCCGACGAGACCCGACCCGCTCGAGGTGGCCCTCGAGAGGTCCGCGATCCTCGTGGTGGACATGCAGAACGCGTTTGCGAAGCCGCACGGCCTGCTCGACCTCGCCGGCATCGACATCGCGGGAGCGCCCGCCGTCGTGCGCACGATTCGCACGGTGCTCGATGCCGCCCGCGCGCGCGGCGTCAAGGTCGTGTACCTGCAGACCGGCTACAAGCCGGACTTGAGCAACGGCGGCGGGGATGCCTCGCCGAACCCCCGCAAGGAGACGGCCCTGTGCCTGATGCGCGCCCGGCCGCAGCTCGCGGGGAAGCTCCTCGTCGAGGGGACGTGGGATTTCCAGATCGTCGATGAGCTCGCACCCGCCGCAGGTGATCTCGTGGTGCTCAAGACGCGCTACAGCGGCTTTGCGGGCACGACCCTCGATGCGGCACTCCGGGTGCGCGACGTCCGCTACCTCTTCTTCGTGGGCATCGCCACCAACGTGTGCGTCGAGTCGACGCTGCGGGATGCGTACTTTCACGAGTACTGGCCGATTCTGGTCACCGACGGCACGATGCAGGCCGGACCGCCCACCGCGCAGCAGGCGACCGTGTTCAACGTGGAGTCCTTCTTCGGCTGGACGCTCCCCGCGGAGCGGCTGATTCGAGCGATGACCGAGGCCTAGGTGATGAGCCCGACGAGCGCCGCCGTCCAGCAATTGGCGAGCGTCCCGCCGATGAGGCTGCGCATGCCGAGCCTGGCGAGCTCCGCCCGGCGGCCCGGCGCCATGGTGGCGAGCCCGATGGTCTGGATGCCCACGCTGCCGAAATTCGCAAAGCCGCAGAGCGCATAGGTCGCGATGAGCCGGCTGTGCTCGCTCAGGGTCGCGAGCGGGATCGAGGCGAGCGCGCGAAACGCGACCAGCTCGTTGATGGCGGTCTTGGTGCCGAGCAGAGCACCGACGGTGGCCGCCTCCCGCGCAGGCACCCCGATCAGCCAGGCGATGGGGGCGAACACCCAGCCGAAGAGACGCTCGAGACTCAATGCGGCTCCGCCGACCGACGGCAGCCACCCGAGCAGCTCATCGATGAGCGCGACGAGGGCGACGAAGACGAGCAGCGTCGCGACGATGTTGAGAAAGAGCTCGAGACCCTGGCGCGTGCCCTGCATGATGGCTTCGATGGAGCCGTGCACCTCGCCCTCGCGCACCAGCTCACCGGAGGTGGGCGTCGCCGTCTCGGGCACCATGATGCGCGCCATGACGAGGGCTGCCGGAACCGAGATGACCGTGGAGACAAAGAGGTGTCCGGCAGCATCCGGAAGCGTCGGGGCGAGGAGCGATGCGTACAGCAGCAGCACCGTACCCGCGACCCCGGCCAGCCCCGTGCACATGACGGCAAAGAGCTCCGAGCGCGTGAAGCGCGCGAGGTACGGTCGCACGAGGATCGGCGCCTCGACCATGCCGAGGAAGATATTCGCCCCGGAGGAGACGGCGAGCGCGCCCCCGATCTTGAGCGAGCGCTCGAACAGCCACGCGAACCCGCGCACGATCGCGGGCAGCACTCCCCAGTAGCTGAGCAACGCCGCAAGCGCGCTGAGCAGGATCACGAGCGGCAGCAGCTGAAAGGCGAGAATGACGCTCGTGCCGGCGTGTAGCTCCCGATAAGGCGGCGGCCCGCCTCCGAGGAAGCCGAACACGAACGTCGTGCCCGCCTGGGTGGCGTGCTGGATGGCGAGCACCGCGCGGTTGATCTGCGCGAACAGCACCGTCGTGACGGGGAGCTTCAGGAGCAGCGCCGCAAGCGCTGCCTGCACCGCGAGCCCGCTCGCCACGAACCGCCACGCGACCGCGCCGCGCCGCTCGCTCAAGAGCCAAGCGATCAGCAGCAGCACGAGGAGGCCCGCGACCGCTTGCAGCTTCACGTGCGCGCAGCCCTCGAGCAGCCCATGCCCGCGCGAGAGACCGGCCGTACCCGGCGCTTAGGCGAGCGTCCGCTTATATAGAACGAGCAGCTTGCCCCAGGCGCGCTCGGCGTCGGGCTTGTTGTAGATGGGCTTCCCGTTCTGTTTCGGCATGTCCGGCACGCACCACCCGTGGATGGTATCCGCATACACCTCGACCACCGCGGATACGTGGGCGGCCTGGAATGCCTCCCGCAGCTTGTCCTTCGCATCCGGTTGGCGCATGTCGTCGCTCGCCGCGATGGCGATGTACATGTGTGCCTTGATCTTCGGGGCGAGCAGGTGCGGGCTGTCGGGCTTGTCGGTGACGAGGCTCCCGCCGTGGAAAGTCGCTCCGGCGCCGACCCGATCGGGGACCTGCGCGCAGGTCTTGAAGACGGGCGGGCCGCCCATGCAGTAGCCCTGGGTGCCGATCTTCTTGGTCTTGTCGACCTGGTCCTGCGCGTCGAGAAATGCGATGTGCGCCGCGGCATCTCTCTCGAGGGCGCCCGGCGCGTTCATCGGCCCGGTCCACTGCTGGATCTTCGTGCGCGTGGCGGGGTCTCGGAAGCTGAATGTGGCGATGTCGGCTTCGGCGATCACCGGCGCTTTCTGGGTCCGATAAAACGGATTCGGCACGAGCACCGCATAGCCTCGCGCCGCCAGGCGCCGGCCGATCGCGCGGAAGGTCGGGCGCAGACCGAAGATGTCCGTCCAGATCAGCACACCAGGATGCGAGCCCGCCGCCGGGTGGATGAAGGCGGCGTCGCACATCCCATCGGGCGTCGTCACCACGACGTCGCTCTCCACCACGTGCGAGCCGGCAGCCACGGCAGGCCCCGCTGCCGCCGCCACTCCCACCGCGGCCGATGCCGCGACGAACTCGCGACGCGAGGGACCGGTGCCGATGTCGTCGTGTCTTTGATCGTTGTGGTCGTTGCTCATGCGATTCCCCTTGGAGCGCTCGAGTGTTTTTTGTCGGTGTGCGCTCGTGTGACCGGCGCAGCTATCGTCTCAAAATCCGAGCCCGAGCGCATCGCCACGTGACCTTGAGCGTGGCCGAGATGGGCGCGGCGACCCGGCGCGCGGCGGCGGGTGGAGCTCCGCGCAGCTCGCATCCGCTGCGCGCTAATCGAAATGCAGGGAAACCCCGGCGATCACGTGCACCGTGGTGACCCGGGTGTCGATATGCGTGTCCGGAGCGAGATGAAGATCGATGTTGCCGCCATCGAGCTTGCCCTCGGCGAGTAACGAGATGGACAGGTGCTTCGGCTGCCAGCTCGCGGGCAGGCGGTATTCGGCGCCGCCGAAGATCTGCCCGCCGAAGCCGCCGTATTGATAGCCCTCGTCGACTCCGACTCCATCGATGACGCCATCGGAATGGGGCACGTACACCCCGGGTCCCGCTCCGACCTGCATTTGCCAGGGACCGCCCTCCGAACCGGCATCCCAGCGGTACTGCGCATCGAGCGAGACGAGATTCACGCCGTGCGCGATCTCGAGGCTCTGAACGGCCGAGGCGAGCGGGACGTAGCCATCGACGGGCTTGCCGTTCCATTCGCCGCGCATGTCGGTCAGCTCCGCGGTCTCGGCGTACATCTTGTAGTGGGTGAAATCAAACGTGACGCCGAGGTGCGGGGAGGCAGGGGGAAAGTAGCTGATGCGCACGCCGTAGTACGGCGCCCCGTGCCCGAGGGGGTGAGGCGCCCACGAGACCTGATCGAAGGAAGCGTCCGAGTGCGTTCCCGGCTGCAGAACGCTGAGATCGCTCGAGTACGTGTGAGAGTCGCCCGTGTAGAACGTTGCCACCCACTCGGCATGCGCACAGGAGCAGAAGCCGAGCAAACCGACGAACGTCGAGCAGATCGTCCATCTCATGATTGGGTAGATTGTGAGCGGTGAGCGCTGCTCGGTTCAACAAGGAGATGAATGAGGATTGCCCAGATCGCACCGCTCGGCGGTTGCCTCGCGCAGATACAGCGTTCTGTGGCGCGGCGAGGCGGTTCGTGCGCTCGCGGCACTCGAGCTCGCCGTTTAGGAGGGGGGGGAGCCGGTTGGGGGGCGCCGCTTTACAATATTTGCGACACGGATCGCATCAAGCGGCGCGATTCTACGTCGATATAGCACCTTATGGCTTCGAACTCCGTGGCGCGGCTCGCGAGCTCCCTGGGGCGGCTGCTGACGAGCGTATGGAGGTGCGCCGACATGCAGCGCCAGCTCGATGCCTTCGGGCGCGCGCTGCCCGTGATCGAGTTCGATCTCGAGGGTAACGTTCTTCGGGCGAACCAGAACTTCATGGACGCCTCCGGGTATTCGCGCGAGGAGCTGCGCGGGGCGCACCACCGGATATTCGACGATCCCGACTACGCCAATTCCCCGGAATACGCCGAATTCTGGGCTCGCCTGCGCCGGGGCGAGAGCCAGTCGCTCCAGCAGAAGAGAATGGCGAAGAACGGCCGCGTGGTCTGGGTTCAAGCGACCTACTACCCGGTTCTGAGCCTCTTCGGCCGCCCCTACAAAGTGGTCAAGCACACGGTGGATATCACCGAGCAGATGATGCGGGTCTCCGACGGGCTCGGGCAGCTCGAGGCGATCAGCAAGGCTCAGGCCGTCATCGAATTCGATCTGAAGGGCATCATCACGACGGCCAATTACAACTTCCTCGCGATGATGGGCTACACGCTCGATGAGCTCAGGGGCAGGCACCACGCGGTGTTGCTCGAGCCGGGCTCACGCGAGAGCGCCGACCAGAACGCGCTCTGGGCGCGCCTCGCGCGCGGAGAGTACGACGCGGGTCAGTACAAGCGCCTCGCCAAGGGCGGGCGCGAAATCTGGATCCAGGCGAGCTATAACCCGATTCTCGATGCCGCGGGCAAGCCCTTCAAGATCGTCAAGTACGCGACCGACATCACCGCGCAGGTGATGTTCTCCGAGCAGTTGCAGCGGGCGGTACAGGAGACTCAGGCGGTGGTCGCGGCGGCCGCCGAAGGCGATCTCACGGGCCGGCTTTCGGTCGAAGGCAAGACGGGCGAGCTCGCGACGCTCTCGCGCGCGGTGAATGCGCTCATCATCGAGGTCTCGGCCCTCGTCGGACGGATCAAGGATGTCTCGGGCGAGGTCCGAAACGGCGCCGAGCAGATCGGGAGCGGCAATGCGGATCTCGCGCGGCATGCGGACGAGCAGGCCTCGAACCTCCAGAAGGCGGCCACCCTCATGGAGACGATGGCGAGCTCGGTGCGGGAAACCGCGCACAACGCCGCCCGCGCCAACGAACTCGTGACTGCCGCCTGCGATCGTGCCGAGCGCGGTGGGGCAGTCGTCGGCTCGGCGGTCACGGCCATGGGCGGAATCAACGCGGCCGCGCGCAAGATCGCCGACATCATCGGTGTGATCGATGCGATCGCCTTTCAGACCAATCTGCTGGCACTCAATGCCGCGGTGGAAGCGGCACGGGCCGGCGAGCAGGGGCGCGGGTTCGCAGTGGTCGCGAGCGAGGTGCGCAATCTCGCCGGCCGCAGCGCGACGGCCGCCAAGGAGATCAAGACCCTCATCCAGGACAGTGTGGCGCGGGTCGGAGAGGGGAGCCGCCTCGTCGAGGAGTCCGGACGGTCGCTGGCGGAGATCGTGGCGGCGGTGCGCAAGGCGACCGACATCGTCGCCGAGATCGCGACCGCGAGCCGCGAGCAATCCGCCGGCATCGAGCATGCGAGCCGCACCGTCATGCAGATGGAGGCGATGACCCAGCAGAACGCCGCCCTCGTCGAGGAGGCCGCGGCGGCGAGCGAGTCGATCGTCCAGCAGGTGCGCGAGCTCAATGCGATGGTCGCAGGCTACCGCCTGGAGCTCTCGGGTGCGGCCCCCTCGGGCGGTAAACCGCCCATCGAGCCCTCGGCGCCCGCCGAGGAGGAACCCTCCCTGCGCCACGCGCTCTCTTGAGCGCCCGCCCCACCGGTCTGTAAACTTCGCCCGGGTCGCATTACCGGGCAGATCCGACAACCCCAGCCGGATGCCTCGCGTGACTCGCTGCGGAGGCCTTCCATGAAGCGATGGATCTGGATTCCGGTCGTGATCATTCTCGCCGGCGCGATTGTCACCTGGCGGGCGTTCTCGATGAGCATCCCGCACCGGCCCGACGTGCCCGCCACGTCGGACATGGTGAAGCGCGGGGAGTATCTGGTCCGCGCCGCCGACTGCGTGAGCTGCCACACGGCGAGCGGCCACGAGCCCTTCTCCGGAGGCCGGGAGTTCGATCTCGGCAGCATGGGCAAGCTCTATTCGCCCAACATCACGCCCGACAAGGAAACCGGCATCGGCACGTGGAGCGACGATGATTTTCGCACCGCTCTGCAGCTCGGCATCGGCAAGGGGGGCGTGCACCTGTATCCGGCGTTTCCCTACGCATCGTTCACGCTCCTGAGCGACGATGACGTGCTCGCCATCAAGGCCTATCTGTTCAGCCTCAAGCCGGTGCAGGCCGTCGCGCCCTCCGACGCGATGAGCTTCCCCTACAACCAGCGCTGGCTGATGGCGTACTGGAGCTGGCTGTTCGACCCGAACCACCGCCTCGCGGACGATTCGGCCAAGCCGGCCGAATGGAATCACGGCCGCTACCTGGTCGAGGCGCTCGGCCACTGCGGGGAGTGTCACACCTCGCGCAACTTCCTGCAGGCCATGGAGCGATCGAAGGCCTACGCGGGAGCCATCACCCAGAAATGGAAGGCCTACGACATCACCGCCGACAAGGCGACGGGAATCGGGGGCTGGTCGGACGATGAGCTCGTCTCCTATCTCTCCACGGGGTTCTCCAAGGGCCACGGCCCGGCTTCCGGCCCCATGGCGGAGGCAGTCTCGAACAGCCTGCGCTACCTGCCCCCCGCCGACATTCATGCGATGGTGGTCTACCTGCGCTCGCTCGCATCCCTCCCGAGCGCCGTCCCGGCGGCCCCAGTCGCCACTGCCACTGCGCAGGCCGACCCCCCGAGCGAGTCCCCGGACCTCAGTTATGGCCGGCAGGTCTATGCGCGGGAGTGCGCCAACTGCCATCGCCTCGACGGCTCGGGTACCCAGAGCGCGTACGAAGCCCTGCACGGGTCGGAAACGGTGACGGATCCTCAGGCGATCAACCTCACCCAGGTCGTGCTCAACGGCTCGAGCATCGATACCGTCGACGGGCACGTCCAGATGCTGGGTTTCGGCGGCGGCCTGACCAATACGGATGTGGCGGCGGTCGTGAACTACGCCGCACAGCAGCTGGGCGGTCATTCGCCGAATCTCACGCCACAGGACATCGCCGCGCGGCGTTGAGGCGAGTGCGCCTGCTCCCCGACACTTGAACTTACGCGCCGGCGCAGCATTCTTTGCAGTGCGCGCCGTTCGCGCAGGGCACGATCGAGGAGTGGCAGGCCATGTCCAGGCGGCGATTTCTGCAGGCAGGTGCGGCAGCCTTCTCCGTGGCCGCGGCCGAGGCTTGGCTTCCGGCATCGGCAGCAGCCGGGCGTCAGCGTCTGGGCGTTACGCGACTCGGCCCTGCGCAGCCCTTCGACTACGCCCGCTTGAAGGGCATGGCGCGTGCGCGCGCCGCGGCCCCCTATAAGCCGCCGCCGCAGCACCTGCCGCCTGCGGTTGCGCGGCTCGACTGGGATCACTGGGAAGCCATCCGCTACCGTGAAGAGCGCGCGCTCTGGGCGGGGGAGGGCTTGCGCTACCAGATCCGGTTCGCGCACCTCGGCTTTACGGTGTTGAAGCCGGTGCGCATGTATGCGGTGCAGGACGGGCGCGCGCGCGAGATCGCCTATGACCCCGGGATGTGGGACTACGGCCGCGCGGGCCTCAACGCACGGGAGCTGCCCGCGAATCTCGGCTTCGGCGGCTTCACGGTCTTCTATCACACCGACTGGGTGCGAGACTGCGCCGTGTTCGAGGGTGCCTCGTACTTTCGCGCCGTGGACGGGGACATGCAGTACGGCATGTCGCAACGCGGACTTGCGGTCGATACCGGGATGCCGCGTCCGGAGGAGTTTCCGGACTTCATCGCCTACTATCTCGAGCAGCCGCAACGCGACTCGAACCTGCTCACCGTGTATGGACTGCTCGACTCTCCGAGCGTCGCCGGCGCCTATCGCTTCGTGATCAGCATGGCCGATACGCAGCTGTTCGATGTGGACGCGGCGCTCTATCCCCGCGCGGAGATCGAGCGCATCGGCATCGCTCCCGGAACGAGCATGTTCTTCGCCGGCAAGAATCAGAAGAACATCTCCGAGGACTGGCGCCCCGAGATCCACGATTCCGACGGCCTGCAGATCTGGAACGGCGCCGGTGAATGGCTCTGGCGCCCGCTCATCAATCCGAAGACCGTCCGGGTCAACAGCTTTCTCGATGACGGGCCGCATGGCTTCGGGCTGATGCAGCGGGAGCGCAGCTTCAGCGCCTACCAGGACGATGGGGTGTTCTACAACAAACGCCCCTCGGTCTGGGTCGAGCCCAAGGCCAACTGGGGACGCGGCTCGGTCATGCTGGTGGAGCTCCCGACGCCCGACGAGACGATGGACAACATCGTCGC
>JASHUC010000202.1 GCA_030040235.1 Gammaproteobacteria bacterium
GCTCGTATCGTTCACGACCTTGAAGCGATCGAGATCGAGATAGCAGAGCACGTGCTGCCCGTCGCCGCGGTGGCCGCTCTCGATCGCCTCGCTCAGGCGACGCTCGAACTCGCGGCGATTGACGAGCCCCGTGAGGGCATCGTGCGTCGCCTGATACGACATCTGGCGCGCGAGCCCGCGCATCTCGGTCACATCGTGCAGCAGCACGACCGTGCCGGTGATCTCGCCGGCGGCATTGCGGATCGGAGAGGCAGAAAGCTCGATCGAGCGCTCCGCGCCGCTCGAGCGCGCCAGCAGCAGCGCCCGGCGGCCGAGGTTGACCGGCGTACCGGTCGCGAGAGCTTGCCTCACCGGATCACTGAGCAGACGGCGATCCGTCTCGTCCACGAGACCGACGATCTCATCGAGGGTCCTGCCGTGCGCATCCGTGCCGGGGCTGCCCGTCAGTCCCTCGGCGGCCGGATTGACGTACTCGATCTTGCCCTCGGCATCGGTAGCGATCACGGCTTCGACGAGCGAATCGAGCGCGAGCGCGCGCCGCGCCGTCGCGACCGTGGGGCCATTCGGCTCCGGCTCGCCGGAAGACAGGCGCAGTGTCTGCGAGCTCTGGGTGGGAATGATCTCGACCCCCGTCATCAATAGGGCCGGACCGCCCTCGTAATCGATCACGGCGGAGTTCATCTCCAGGCGGCTCACCTGGCCCTGCAATCCCACCATCTCGATCTCGTAGCGCTCGGCCGTCGGCTCGCCCGCGAGCCGCCGGCGGATGTTCTCACCGACGAGCTCTGCATACTCGGGAGGCACGAGGTCGGCGAGCTTGCGGCCGATCAACTCGGCGCGATCGACTCCGACGAGGCTCGCGAACTGACGGTTGGCGTGCAGGATCGTATCGCGATGCACGAGCACCGCTTCGTGAATGCGATCGCCGAGCTCACCGAAGAGCTTGGAGGCGACGTGATCCCGTTCCCGCTCCGAGGCGGCAGCCGCGCGCGTCAGGAGATGATTGACGGCGGTCGTCAGCGCTGCGATCTCAGAGCTCGAGCTGCCGAGATGGATCCTGCCGCCGAGCTGCCCGCCGATCGCGATCCGCTGAACTTCCTGCGAGAGCTGTTCGATGGCCGTCGCGTCGCGACGCTGGAAGAGATAAAGCACGATGAACAGGATCGCGACGAGCGCGAGCAAAAGGCTTACCAGCCCGAGGATCGACATCTTTCCCCTTCAGTCCTCGCCGTGAGAGAGCGCTTCGGTCCGGAGGCCTTCGTTGGTCTTCTCGCGCGCCCGGTCGCAGGTCGCAGAAGCATAGCGTAGGGCGAGGCCCTCTTTTGCCGTAATTTCACTATATGAGGCCGCTGCAGCGCTTGGCAGGGGCGCGCAAAGCTCGTACCTTGCTGCGCTTTGCCGCTGAGGCACAATAAGTCCAATCGAGGTCGTAATGGCGAGTCCGACGGATTTCGAGCGCGAGCAGATGGTCCAGCAGCAGGTGCGCGCCTGGGACGTGCTGGATGAGCGTGTGCTCGACACCTTCCGCAAAGTGCCGCGCGAGCTGTTCGTGCCGGCGGAACATCGCTTCCTCGCCTTCGCCGACGTGGACGTTCCCTTGCCCGACGGACAGCACATGCTACGCCCCAACGTCGCGGGGCGCCTGTTGCAGGCTCTCGAGCTCACCGGCTCGGAGCGCGCGCTCGAGATCGGCGCCGGCTCCGGCTTTCTCACCGCGTGCCTCGCGCTCTCGTGCGCGAGCGTGCGCTCGATCGAGATCTTCCCCGACCTCGCCGAGCTCGCGCGAGCCAATCTCGCGGCCTTCGGAGCACGCAACGCCGAGGTGGTCACGGGCG
Organism: Gammaproteobacteria bacterium; assembly: GCA_030040235.1. Next base: position 1,836 of record JASHUC010000202.1, read on the forward strand.
ACGGCACGCGCATCGAGGGCGAGCGATACGATGTCATTGCGATCACGGCATCTCTCCCGGTCTACGATGAGCGGTTTCAACGCCTGCTCGCCTCATCCGGCCGGCTCTTCGTGATCGTCGGCGATCCGCCGGTGATGGAAGCCTCTCTGGTGCGGTGCGTTGCCGAGGGAGCCTGGGCGAAGGAAGGCCTCTTCGAGACGGTCGTCGACCCCTTGATCAACGCGCAGAGGCCGCGGACGTTCATTTTTTAGCCGGAGGTCGCCGCGAGTCATGCAGGAAATCACACCCGGCGCCTTGAATGCGCGGCTCGGTGCGGATGATCCGCCGGTCGTGCTCGATGTGCGCGAGCCCTGGGAGCAGGAGATCGCCCGGCTGCCGGGCACGCTGGATATCCCGATGAACGAGGTGCCGGCGCGGCTCGACGAGCTGCCGCGTGACCGGGAGATCGTGGTGATGTGCCGCTCCGGGGGACGCAGCGCGCGAGTCGCCCAGTACCTCGAGCAGCAGGGTTATCGGACCGCGAACCTCACGGGCGGCATCCTGCGATGGGCGCAGGAGGTCGATCCCTCGCTCAGAAGCTACTAGCGAGGCCCTGGGCGCAACCTCGAGGCCCTAGCGCGCGTCTACTTCCCAGGGAGCCGCGTCGTGGCGCCTGCGATCACCGGAATTGCCGGCCGCGAGCTTCCCCTGATATAGTGATGTATAACACTAGAAAGGAAGTGGAATGAAGGGGCTGCTCGCGGGTCTGCTGACGCTCGGGTTCGTGAGGATGGCCGCCGCCACGGACCTCATCGGGGTTTACCAGGACGCCCTCAGGTTCGATCCGCAGATCCGCGAGGCGGAGGCGCAGTACAAGGCCGCCCGTGAGCAAAATCCGCAAGCTCTCGCAGCGCTGCTCCCGCAGCTGAGCGCGACCGCTTCTCT
>JASHUC010000203.1 GCA_030040235.1 Gammaproteobacteria bacterium
CTCACGTTCCTCGGCCTCAGGCGCAGGATCGCGCTCGATCTGCGATCCCCCGGGACGATCGGCGCGGTGGTGGCCGGCGCCCTGTCGCTCGTGAGTTACGGCGCGTTCGTCACCGCACTCTCGCTCGGCAAGCTCGGGCCCGTGTCGGCGCTGCGCGAGACGAGCGTCGTCTTCTCCGTCTTCATCGGGCGCATGCTGCTCGCCGAGCCCCTCACCCGCCGCCGATTGCTCGCGTGCCTCGCGGTCGCATCCGGAGCGGCGTGCATCGCCTATGCCCCGTAGTTCACTCCGGCGTGATGAGTCTCATCGTCGGGAAGTACGTACGGTATCGACCGGCATCGCGTGTTCATGCGAGATGAGCTCACCCGCCAGGCACGCTTCACTTGCGGCGCCGTTCTGCGACGACTTTGTCGAATTGCTTCAGCATGTCGGGCATGCCGGTCGCGGCGGCGAATTCCCGGATCCAGCGCCGCGCCGTCGACAGGTCGGCGCCCGGATGGACCGCAAGCAGACCGCGGATGTCCTCGAGGTCCTTCGGCCGCTACTGCAGGCAGCCGACCTCAAATACGGCGAAGTCAACGACGTGCCGTGCCGTGGTCCACGTGGAAGGGCCTGAAAACCCGCGGCCTCGTGACGGGGTCTGCAGCGTGAACAGCTTCTGCCCGGCGCGCGGGCCCACCGCAATCCGGTAGGTGATGGAGTGACCGATCAGATCATCCAGCGGGCCGGCCTCCCCGTCGTTGGCGAGCCAGGCATTCTCCATGTCCCGCTCGACCACGCCACGCTTCTCCAACAGCCGGCCGATGCGCTCGGCGATCTGCTGCACCAGGGCCTGCAGCTGCGCGCCGGTGGGCGCTGACACGTGGCGGAACACCGGTGGGCTGCCGCCCCCCGAGAGGTACACGCCATCGAGGAAGATCATGTGGAAGTGAATGTTCAGGTTCAGCGGCGCTTCCCGCAGAAGACGCTTTATGCGCTCGAGGAGCTGCTGCCGAAGGGCGCGGTGTAGGGCCTCAAGAGCCCATCCGCGAAGGTCACAGGCAGTCGTCTACGGTGACTGAGGACTCACATCACGCGCCACCAGGGGACGGCGAGGATGGTCTCGCCGAGCCAGTAGATCTCCTTGCCGCCATGCAGGATGAGTCCGCCGCGCACGCCGGAGCGGTACTCGGACTGGAAGGTCATGAGGTGTGCGGCATCGCGCGCAGTCGGGGCGCCGGAGCTTTTGACCTCGACCCCCAGGAGCTTGTGTTTGCGCTCGATGACGAAATCGACCTCGGCGCCGCTTGCGGTGCGCCAGTAGGTGATCTCCGGGCGCGGGGTTTCGGTGTCGCGCCAGGCCAAAAGGTCGGTGAGGACGTAATTCTCGAGGTGTGCGCCTGCGGGCTCGGCGCCGCCCAGGTGCAGGGCGAGGCCTACGTCGTTCCAATAGAGCTTCGGGGTCTTGATGAGGCGTTTGGTGCGGTTACGGGCGTACGGGGCGAGCCGGGTCGCCTGGAAGGTGGTCTCGAGAAGGCCGAGGTAGTCGTAGACCGTCGTGGCCGGCATCTTCACATCGCGAGCGAGCTCGGCATGGTTGAGGAGACCGCCGATGCGCAGCGCGGCCGCTTGCATGAGGGCCCGGAAGCTCGGGAGGTCGGAGACGGCCTTGAGATCGCGCAAGTCTCGCTCGAGATAGGTCGCGATATAGCCGTCGAACCAGAGGGAACGCTCTTGCGCGTCGCGTCCTTCGACCGCAGCGGCGGGGAAGCCGCCGCGGGTGACGGCCTCGCGCCAGTCCTCCTCGGGCGAGGCGCTCGAGCGCAGCATCTCGAGCCAGTCCTCGACCGGGGTCTCGAAGAGTTGCGTCCAACATCCCGTGGTCCCGAGGCCTTGCTGTTCGCGCCGCGTGAGGGGCAGGAGGCGCAGGTAGTACGCGCGCCCGGCGAGGGAGTCGGCCACGTGCCGCATCATGAGGAGGTTCGCCGAGCCGGTGAGCACGTATTGGCCGCGGCGCTGGGGCCGCTGCGCATCCACCGCGACCTTGATGGCGAGGATGAGCTCGGGGTCGCGCTGCACCTCATCGATGGTCATCTCGGGCGCGCTGCGCACGAAGGCGCGTCGATCGGCCTGCGCGCGCAGGAGCGTCGCGGCGTCATCGAGAGAGTAGTAGGGGCGCGAGGTGAGCCTGGGATGGATTCTGACGAGCGTGCTCTTGCCCGCTTGCCGGGGTCCGGTCACAACCACCACGCGCATCGTGCGCAGGGCCGTTTCAAGGAGCGGGGCGATGGCGCGGGGCAGGAGGCGATCGGGCGGAGGGTCTTCGAGGGACATGAGGATAATCTACATGAGTCCCGTAGATTATCAACATGGCTCGGGCCGCTCTTCCGTCATCGACACTGGCGCGCGATTTCGTCATCGTCCGCCGACGCCATTGACGATCTGGTCAAGCTGCGATCCGCAGCTTCCGGGCGGCGACGGACATGGCGGGTGCCCCTGCAACGGGCGGGGACCCAGAAGGCTATGCGGTGAAGAGCGCCAGTGGGTCATGCAAATCTGGCCAATTCCACCGCAAATACCGAGGCTCTCACGACTTCCGGCTCTGATCGTCGGCCATCGGACGGCATCGCGTGTTCATGTGAGGAGCTCACCCGCCAGGCACGCTTCACTTGCGGCGCCGTTCTGCGACGACTTTGTCGAATTGCTCCAGCATGTCGGGCAGGCCGGTCGCGGTCGCGAATTCCCGGATCCAGCGCCGCGCCATCGATAGGTCGGCGCCCGGGTGGGCCGCAAGCAGGCCGCGGATGTCCTCGAGGTCCTTCGGCCGGCGCGCAACGGCCTTCATCACGAGCAGGTCCTCGACGCGCGGCAACCGGATTCGAAGGTCCCCCACATCGCGAAGCACACTCTTTTCGACTGCAGCCTGCTCGAAGGGCAATCCGCCGAAGGTGATATCGAGATCGATTCCAGAGGCGGTGTGTCTCAGTAGAAGCACTCGGCTGAGACGCGCGAACTCGAGGGCATCGTCAACGCGGGGCACGATGCCGTAGCGAGCGGCGTCGGAGAGTGCCCTCGACCATTCCGATTCCGGCAGAATGGCCAGCGCGTCGATGTCCTGCGTGAGCCTGGGGCGGCCGAGTATCGAAGCCGCAATGCCCCCGATGATCATCGCCGGGATATGCGCCTCGCTGAGCCACCCGGTCAGGTCTGAGAGCGCAGACTGCAGGGACGAAGGGAAATGCTCAGCCACGGAGCGCTTGCCGCAGGCTCGCCCATCTCTCTCTGACGGTTTGCACGCCCGCCTCACGCTCCGGTTCTACTCCAAACAGGTCTCGAGAAGCCATGAGCGCCGAGACCTGACGCAGCTTCACCTCGAGGGGCGTGCACCGCAGTGCGGCATCCTCAGCAGCCTGAACCAGCGCCCAGCGCTGCAGGTAGGCCCGACCTTCATCGGAGGTCATCACCCCGGTGCTCATGCCGCCGACTTCCATGCGCCTGGTCCTGCCTCGCGCACATAGTGGATGTGGCTCGGCGGGCGCACGTAAGCCGGTGACTCGTTCCCGCTCACGGAGGTCCGACACCTGGACCCGGCATGGAGGATGTTTCGGGCTGCATTCACATCCCGATCGTGCCACTCACCACAGTGTGCACATTCCCAATGCCTCACAACGAGCTGCCTTGGACCCCTGGGACCCGAGAGCGATCCACAGGTAGAACAGACCCGCGTGGTGTAACGCTCGTTGACGATTCTCACGGACCTGCCGGCGTGCTCGCCCTTGTAC
>JASHUC010000204.1 GCA_030040235.1 Gammaproteobacteria bacterium
AGGCACGCGATGCCTCCGTGCAAGGGGCCGACGAGCCAGCCCCGGGCGCCGGCGCGCTCACCGAGTGCCATCACGCACGTCGGACTCGCGCGGATGCCCATCTTGTGCTCGAGAGAGACGGCGTGGATGTCGTTCGGCACGAGCCCCTCACCGGGCACCGCTTTCGGCACGAGGAAGAGGGACAGACCCTTGAGCCCCGGCGGTGCCTGCGGCGTGCGCGCGAGCACCAGGTGCACGATGTTCTCGGCGAGGTCGTGATCGCCCCAGGAGATGAAGACCTTGCGGCCGGAGAGCCGCCACTCATCGCCCTCGGGTGCTGCAACGGTGCGCAGTGTCGAGAGGTCGGAGCCGGCGTGGGGCTCGGTGAGGTCCATCGCAGCCGTCCAGCGCCCGCTCACGAGCGCGGGCAGGTAGCGCTCGCGAAGCGCCGGCGGAGCGTGCGCCGCGAGTGCCTCGACGGCCCCGACGGCGGCCTCGGGACACATGGCGAAGGCGAGATTCGCTCCGCCCCAGATCTCGGTCACCGCCGCCGCGAGCACATTCGAGAGGCCCTGGCCGCCGAGCTCGCGGGGGGCGCAGATCGACGCCCACCCGTCATCGCAAAAGCGCCGATAGGCCTCCGGAAAGCCCTCCGGTGTGACGACGCGGTCCGCCGTGAGCCTCGAGCCGGTGGCATCCCCGACCCTGTTCAGGGGCGAAAGGACCTCCCGGGCGAAGCGTCCGGCGGCCTCGAGGACGGGCTCCGCATCTTCGACCGTGGCGGGCTGAAGTGCGGTACGCGCGGCCTGCGCGATCGCAAGGCGCATGATCGCGAGCGGTGCCTGGTAGGGTGAGGACATCGGCTCTTGACTCCGGACGTGCCGCGCGGAATTGTGCCCCACTTATGCCCGACTTGAACGCGAGGACCTACGAAACCTTGAGCGAGCACCGCTCTTTCGGCGGAGTGGTCGGTTTTTATCGGCACGCCGCGGAGACGACCCGCTGCTCGATGCGCTTCGCCGTGTTCACGCCGCCCCAGGCCGCCCACGGACGGGTGCCTGCGCTTTACTACCTCGCGGGCCTCACGTGCACCGAGGAAACCTTCATGATCAAGGCGGGCGCCCAGCGCATCGCAGCCGAGCTCGGACTGATGCTCGTGGCGCCCGACACCAGTCCGCGCGGCGTACCGCTGCCGGGCGACAGCGATTCATGGGATTTCGGTGTCGGAGCCGGGTTCTACCTCGATGCGACGCAGGAGCCGTGGGCGCGGCACTACCGCATGTACTCCTATGTCACGCGGGAGCTTCCGGACTTGATCGATGCGCATTTCCCCGCCGACTCCGCGCGGCGAGGCATCTCCGGCCACTCGATGGGCGGTCATGGCGCGCTCACCATCGCGCTCAAGAATCCGGCGCGCTACCGCTCGGTTTCCGCCTTTGCGCCCATCTCGGCGCCACGGCGCTCACCCTGGGGGCAAAAGGCCTTTTCCAACTACCTGGGCGCCGACCGCGGCCAGTGGGCCGAGTACGATGCGACCGAGCTCGTGCTGAGGCTCACCGACGCGCGCGATCGCATGCCGGTGCTGGTCGACCAGGGACTCTCGGACCAGTTTCTGGAGCGCGAGCTCCACCCGGATTTTCTCGAGGAGGCCGCCGTGAAGGTCGGTTTGCGCCTCGCGCTGCGCCGTCAGCCCGGCTACGACCACGGCTATTACTTCGTCTCGACCTTCATCGAAGACCATCTCCGTCACCACGCGCAGGCGCTTCGCCAGTAACGCCAGGGCCTCTATAACTCTCGCGCGACTTCGATGAATAGCGCGCGCAGCCAGGCGTGGCCAGGGTCCGGTTCGTTGCGCTTGTGCCAGAGCAGCACCTCGTGGCTGTCGAGCGCATCGAAGGGCAGGGCGAAGGTCTTGATCGGCACGATCGGAGCGGCAAGCATCGCGACGCGCTCCGGGAGGGTGGCGGCGAGGGGGGTGCCCGGCAGCATGAAGGGCAGCTCGAGCAGGCTCTGGGCCGTCGCGCGCACATCGAGGTCGAAGTTGAGGAGGCGCCGCACGAAGTCCTCGACCGATGTGGTCTGGCCGGCCGGCCGTGCGAAGGCGTGAGGCAGGCTCTGGTACTGCTCGAGCGTCAGCTCATCGGCGATGCTCGGATGCTCGCGAGCGACGGCGCACACCCAGCGGACGGGACGCAGCTCCACCACCCGCAGCGTATCGGGGTAGGCCCGGACGCCGAAGAACCTGAGCAGATCGAGGCACAGGCACAAATCGGCGTCCCCGTACTCCAGGCGCGTCAGGCTCGTGTGTGAGACCTGCTCGATCTGGCACTGAATCCCGGGCGCCTCGCGCGTGAGCCGCCGAAGCACCGCGGGCAGCACCTGCGGCACGGCCTCGTCGGTGACCATGACCGTGAAGGTGCGCCGCACGGTCGTGGGGTCGAACGTCGGTTGCGTGCCGAGCGTGGCCTGAATCCTGAGCAGGGCCTCCCGCACCGGCTCGACGAGCGACAGCCCGCGCGGGGTGAGCTCCATGTCCCGTCCGACCCGCACGAGGAGGGGGTCGTCGAAGTAGTCCCGCAGCTTCTGCAGCGCCGCACTCATCGCCGGTTGCGACACGAATACCCGCTCGGCCGCCCGAGTGACGTTCTTCTCGTGCAGCAGCGCATCGAGCGCGATCAGAAGATTCAGGTCGAACCGATTGAGCTGCATCGTTATTCTGTGAGGTTCCGCATCCCGGGAACGCCGCCTCGGCATGATATTCGACGGCAGCAGCCGGATGCGCAAAAATGGATTATGTTCG
>JASHUC010000205.1 GCA_030040235.1 Gammaproteobacteria bacterium
TGGCGATCCGCAGCAGCCTCCTCCGCGAGAGCCAGCCTCAGTCGCTGTAGCCGCGCTCGCCGTGCAACGCGAGGTCGAGACCCTCGCGCTCCTGATCCTCGCTCACGCGCAGGCCAATCGTGGCCTTTAGGACCTGGAGGATGACGAAGGTCACGGCCGCGCACCACGCGATGACGGCGATGGCGCCGGTCGCCTGCGCGAGGAGCTGACTGCCGAGCGTCATGCCCTTCGCGTAGCCGATCCCTCCCAAGCGTGCGTCCACCAGCACGCCCGTGAGGAGCGTGCCGAGCAGCCCGCCCACGCCGTGCACCGGCGACACATCGAGCGAGTCGTCGATCGCAAGCACACGCTTGAGCAGCTGCGTGGCGGTGAAGCAAACGATGCCGGCGCTGATGCCGATGACGAGCGCGCCCTGCGGACCGACGAATCCCGAGGCCGGCGTGACGGTGCCGAGTCCGGCGACGGTTCCGGTGACGATACCGAGGACGCTCGGCTTTCCGAATCGCAGCCACTCCATCGCCATCCAGGTGAGCGCACCGCTCGCCGCCGCCAGATGCGTGACGAGGATCGCGGCGGCGGCGGAGCCGTTCGCCGCGAGCGCGCTGCCCCCGTTGAAGCCGAACCACCCGACCCACAGCATGCCCGCCCCGAGCACGGTGAGCGGCATGTTGTGCGGCGCCATCGGGTGGTGCGGGAATCCGCGGCGCTCCCGCAGCACCAGCGCCGTGACGAGCGCCGCCACCCCGGCGTTGATGTGTACGACGATGCCGCCTGCGAAGTCGAGCACGCCCCGCTGCGCGAGCCAGCCGCCACCCCACACCCAGTGGCAGACGGGCACGTAGACGAGCAGCAGCCACGCGGTGGCGAACCACAGCACGGCGCTGAACTTCATCCGCTCGGCGAATCCGCCCACGACGAGCGCCGGCGTGATGATCGCGAAGGTGAGCTGGAACATCACGTAGGCGGCCTCGGGCGTCGTACCGTGCAGCGCCTGGCGCGCGCTGCCTGCGAACGCGATTCCGAGCGTGCCGATCAGCGCGGGCGCGCTTCCCCCCGATCCGAACGCCAAGTCGTACCCGCCGAGCAGCCACAGGATGCTCACGATGCAGGCGATGGCGAAGCACTGCATCGAGATGGAGAGCACATTCTTCGCACGCACGAGTCCGGCGTAGAACGCGACCAGCCCCGGCAGTGTCATGAAAAGGACGAGCGCCGTGGCCGTCAGGAGCCATGCGGTGTCGCCGGTGTCGAGCCTCGCGGAGGCGGCGCGTGCGGTGACCGGCAATACGGCCAAGACGGCCGCAACCGTCCAGCGGGCGGCACACGGTGCTCGCAACGCAGACCCCCCTCGAAATGTCCGGCGACATTGCCGGCCGATGCGCGCGGCGTCTTTACCGCGCGCACCGGGATTGTACAGGAGCCGCGCAGCGCCTACCGGTTGAGCAGCGGAATGACCGCAGCCGGCGGCCCCGGCCTTATCGATGCGAGATAGGCATAGATGTCGGTGATCTGCGCATCGCTCAGCACCGCCGGTCCGTACCTCGGCATTTTCATGTTCCCGAACGGCGGTGCGCCGGCCGGATGGCGCAGCTCATTCATGAACGCCGCCCACGGGACCGGATCCGGCGCGATGCGCGGCGCATTGTTGAGTGCGCCGGCCCCGCGTGTCCCATGACATTCGTAGCATCCGACGCTGAGGTAGAGTTGCTCGCCGCGTCGCGCATCGCCGGCGGGCGCGGCGACCTGGGCTTCAACGACGCTGATCGCGGCCGCGCAGATGGGCAGCAGCGCGAGCAGGCACCGGAGGGAGCTCGCGTTCATCGCGGCTGGGCCACGACATCCACGAGCGCCGGGGCTCCCTGCTCGACGACCGTGAGGGCCCTGCGCAGCGCCGGCCCCAGAGCGGAAGGCTCGGTGATCGGACCTTCTCCGTGAACGCCCATGCTCTGCGCCAGCCTCGCGTAGTCGATGACGGGCCGGTCGATACCGGTGCCGATGTGCGCACGATCGATGCCACGCTGCCGCTCGCCCGCGATCACCTGGATCCACATCGTCTCCTGGTGGTACGCGCGGTTGTTGTGAACGATGTAAAGAATGGGGATCTTCTCGTGCGCTGCGGTCCACAGGAAGCTCGGCGTGAACATCAGATCGCCGTCCCCACCGATCGCGACGGTGAGGCGCCCGTGCGCCTGGTTGGCGACCGCGGCGCCGAGCGATGCCCCGGGCAGGTAGCCGAGGCCATAGGCACCGGCATCGCCGATATATTGATAGTGCCGCTCGGCCGTCCAGAGCCGTTGCGGCCAATAGCTCTGAAATGCCGTACCGTTCACCAGCGACCAGTCCTCGTGGCGGATCCGGCCGTACAACTCCATGCACAGGCGCGCCGTGCTGATCGGCGTATCGTTCCAGCCGACCGCCGCCGCCTCACGCGAGCGCTCGAGCGCTTGCGCATGCTGGGATCCCAAGGCCTTGCCGCGCGCGGCGAGCACCGCGGCGCGGGTCGGCGGCATCATGCGCCGGATGGCCGCGGTCAGCGCCGGCAAGGTCGCCTCGGCGTCCGCCGCAATCGCAATATCGACCGGGGCGTAATGCTCGAAGTCCTGATAGTTCGATTTTTGATAGAGCTGAGTGGAAGCGATGCTCACGCGCCTCGCCCCGGGCGGGGCGGCGAGGCTCGCGTGGTAGAGGTCGGTCATCTCCAGACCCAGGATCACATCGGCCGCTGAGACCAGTTGACGAGCGGAGCTCGTTTGGCTCAACGGATGACGCCAGGGAAAGTTGAAGCGCCCATAGGCATCGATCACGGGAGCCTGGAGGGCTTCCGCCAGCTCGATCAGGCGTGTGAGCCCGAGGGGCGTGCGAGCGCAGCGATCCGCGAGGATGACCGGGCGGTCCGCGGAGATCAGCAGGCGCGCGACGCGTTCCAAGGCGTCGTCCTCGCCCTGCGGCGGGCTCATGAGCGGCAAGCGCGGAATCACCGGCGCAGCCCCGCGCAGGTTGCTCTCCTGCAGACCCTCATCGAGCGCCAGCAGCACTGGGCCGTAGGGAGGTGTCATCGAGAACTGATACGCCCGCACGGCGCTGTCGGCCAGATCCGCCAACGTCGCCGGAGTGTCGTCGAACTTGGTGAAATCCCGCACCAGAGCGGGTCCGTCATAGACCGCATGCATCCACTGCACTGCACCTGCGCGACGGTTGGCGTCCGCCTGATGCCCGACGATCGCGAACACCGGCACACGGTCCGCCCAGGCGTTGTAGAGCGCCATGGAGCCGTGCTGCAGCCCGACCGTCGAGTGCATCATGCACGCCATGGGCTTGCCGGCGATCTTGGCATAGCCGTGACACACGGCGACCGAGATCTCCTCGTGCATGCACGCGATGAGCCGCAGCCGCGGGGCCGTCAACATGCCGTAGTTGATGACCGACTCGTGCAGACCCTTGAAGGTATCGCCGGGGACGAACGCGACGTGGTCGATACCGAGCGAGCGTATGACATCGACCATGAAATCGCTGCCCGGCACGGCACCCGCAACGCCGCTCGGCACGCGCTGTGCGGTGAGCTCCGCCGGGTTTCCCTGCTCGGCCGCCTGATCGGGTACCGGAGGAGCGCTCTCGCGTGGCGCCTCCGGTGCGGCCGCTGGCGCTGCACCCAAGGCCGCGGACGATGCGGCCGCGACCGCGCCCCCCAGCGCCGCGCCGCGCAGAAATCCGCGGCGGCTGACACCCGCTCGAGCGATTCGTTTCGTCATAGACGCCTCAGTGCAGGAGCATCTCGCGCAGTACGACGGCTTGATTGTGCGCCTCGTCGCGCGCGGAGTAGAGCAGCGTGAGCGGCCGCTCCGTGGCCATTTCTCTGAGCTCCTCGAGCAATGCGCCCTTCCCCTCGAGCTCCGCCTGGTAACGGCGGCGGAACTCCTCCCACCGTGCCGGATCGTGTCCGAACCACGTGCGCAGCGCCGTGCTCGGCGCGATCTCCTTCAGCCACCGCGAGATGGCGGCATCGGATTTCTTGAGGCCCCGGGGCCATATTCGATCGACGAGAACCCGGGCGCCGTCGCGGGCCGAGGGGGGCTCGTACGTCCGCTTGATCCGGATTTGCCGCTCGGCCTTGCCGTGACGCATGTCGCGCTCCTTCCGTTGGCCGCCCCGTGCAGTCGATGACGCCGGAGTGCATTTGGGATCGCGGCTCCCGATGAGCATTTCACGAAAAGATATACTGGGTATGAATCTTATCGGCTGGCTATGAATCTTATCGACTGCGCCCCGGAACCGCTCGCGATGACCGTCCGTGCTCGCCTCAGGCGCGCGGGAGTCCGCGCCGAACTGCTGCTTTGTGCCTGGACCGTAGCCGCGTGTCTGCAGGCCCGGGCGGCTGAGCTCCAGAGTCAGCCGTTCTCCACCGCAGGCGGCACGGCCCGGCAGGAGCTCCCGCCGAGCAAAGACACGACAGGCTTTATCTACGATCACGATTATCCCTTCATCGATTACTCGGGTACGCCCCAGCACAACGACGTGGCGCATCTGATCGCGCGGATGAAGGCGGGCAAGGTCAAGCTCGTGTACGGCGCGCCGCGGGGATATCTCGACTCGCTCCTGAAGGCGCTCGGGATAGATCCCGCCTCGCAAGTCCTGGTGTACTCGAAAACGAGTCTGCAGATCGATCTCATCACCCCGCAGACTCCGCGCGCGATCTACTTCAACGACGACACCTACGTCGCGTGGATCGAGAACACCCCGATGATCGAGATCTCCACGATGGACGGCATGATGGGTACCGTCTTCTATACGCTGCAGGAGCGGCCCGTCGACGACCCGCACTTCGAGCGCCAGACGGTGCGATGTTTGAGCTGCCACGACACCTTCTCCCTGAGCGGCGGCGGGGTGCCGAACTTCCTGTTTCTCTCCGCCTACACGCGCCAGAATCAGCAGATCATCACGAATGAAGTGGCGGTGCCCACCTCCGATGCCACCCCGATCACCGACCGCTGGGGCGGCTGGTACGTGACGGGTAAGACGGATGGCATCGCACACCTCGGCAATATACTGCCGACCGCCACGGGTGAGCTGCCGCTCTCGGCCGCGCGCCCGCATGATCTTGCGACGGTGGACGGATTGTTCGACACGCAGCCCTATCCGGCCGACACGAGCGATGTCGTTGCGCTGCTCGTTCTGCAGCACCAGGTCGACGTCCACAACCTCATCATCCATGCGAACTACCGGTGCCGGTGGCTGATGGAGCATTTCCAGCCCGGCAGCTCGACGGCCGGCCTCACCTGGGAGCAGCTGTCCCCGGGCCTGCAGCGGCATTTCATTCAGCTTCTCGAACCCCTGGTCCGCGGCATGCTGATGGTCAATGCCGCGCCGCTCCCGCACCCGATCCGCGGCAGCTCCGCGTACGCCAAGTCCTTCGAAGCGCGTGGGCCGCGCGACTCGCAGGGACGCTCGCTGCGCGATCTCGACCTTCAGACCCGCTTGTTCAGGTATCCGCTGAGCTTCCTCATCTACTCCGAGGGCTTCGACTTTCTGCCCGGTGCGGCCAAGGAGTACGTTTACCGGCGGCTCGATGAGGTTCTCACCGGGCGCGATACGAGGCCGGCCTTTGCCAAGCTGTCGCCCGCCGATCGCTCGGCCATTCTCGGGATTCTGAGGGCCACCAAACCGGACTTCGCCCGCACGGTCGCGCGGGAACGGTAACGGCCCGCACGAAAGCCACTGGGAGGTCACCTAGCTCATGCGCCTCACGCTTCAGTCGGACTACGCCCTGCGGGTGCTCATGTACGCGGGCATCAAGGAGGAGAAGCTCTCCACGATCCCCGAGATCGTCGCCTGCTTCGAGATCTCCAGAGGCCACGTGATGAAGGTGGTTCACCGGCTCGGCCAGCTCGGATATCTCGAGACGATCCGGGGAAAAGGAGGCGGCATCAGGCTCGCGCGCAAACCGGGGGAGATCAGTGTCGGAGCCGTCATCCGCGACATGGAAGTGGAGCTCGGCGTGCTTGGCTGCCTGCGGGAGGGCTCGGGCTACTGCCCCATCGAGACGTGCTGCGTGCTGCGGGGTGCGCTCAGGGACGCGACCAGCGCCTTCCTCGCCGTGCTCGACCGTTACACTTTGGACGAGCTCGTGAAACCCCGGCAGAAGCTCGCACGGCTGATCGCGATCGACGCAACGGCCATTCGACGCTCGGTGTCGCGCCTGGCTCCTGACTGATCGCGACCGCACGAGCTGCGGTCACGATCCGCGACGCGCGAGAGTCGCTCGCTAGAGCTCATCCTCGCGGCGCCGGCCGCGCCCCGCGCGCCGCTCGACGGTGGCTCGAACGGAACGGATACCGGTCTCCTCGGCACTGCGACGCGGCCCCTCCCGCCGATCCTCGTAATGCCGATAGATGCAGTTGCAAACGGCCGAGAACGGACAGTCCTTGAGGGGCAGTCTGGGCGCCTGCAGACTCAGGAAGCGCCGGTTCACGAGCGCGAGGACCTGTGCGCACGCTTCGCCGCGCGGCAGGACACTCACCGCGTGCCAGCGCTCCTTGCGATTTCTGCGCCCGCCGTCCGACATGAGCCTCACTCTATCCTGCCGGCAGCCGCGTTCCGTGAATGTGCGCACTTTCGCGCGCGAGACCGGGTGGGCGGGACGAAGGCTTCGCTGTCGCACCGCAAGAGCTTTCCCTACCGCACTGCAAGAGAACTCACTCGGTCGAGCCGTACGCACAACAATGGGGCAACGAGCCTGGAACCGCGCCTCTACATTGCACTGCGGCAGCCGGCCGCAGCCGCGGCGATCTCCGGCGTTCGCACGTGCTCCGGCCGAAACCCGACCGCGAGCAGTCGCGCCGGAATGCGCCGCAGCGCCGGCCACGCATCGACGAGTCTGAGAAGCAGCGGCACCTCGGGTCTCCCGGTCGACTGCAGCGCCGGACTCACGACGCGCTCCTGCATGATGAGCTGAAGCCGCTGTGTGGCTCGTGTGGGCCACGCGCGCCGATGCTGAATGGCCTGCAAGTCCGCTTCCGTGACACGCCCCGCCGCGAGAGGCTCGGCCAATCGATTGGCCGCAGCCACCGCATCCTGCACGGCGAGGTTGATGCCGACCCCGCCGATCGGTGACATGGCATGCGCCGCATCACCGATCAGGAGCAGTCCCGCTCGCCACCACCGAGGCAGCCGGTCCACCCGGACACTGAGGAGTCTCACATCATCGAAGCTCGCAAGCTCCCCGAGGCGATCGGCGAGAAACGGGGAGAGCGCGGCGATGCTCCTGCGAAACGCATCGATACCGGCGGCCCTGATGCGATCGGCGCTCCCCTTCGGTATCACGTAAGCGCATTGCCAGTACTCGCCGCGATTGAGCATGATCAGCAGAGCGCCGGCCTCCACGTGACCGAAGGTCTCCGCAGCATCGCTCGCCTTGCGCGAGATGCGAAACCACAGCACGTCCATGGGCGCGCCGAAATCGATGCCTTCGAGACCGGAGCGCGAGCGGACGGTCGAATGCCGCCCGTCACAGCCTACGACGAGACCGGCGCGCAGGGTGAGCTCGCCTCGGGGGACCTTCGCGCGGACTCCGGCGATGCGTCCTGATTCGACGAGCAGATCGGCCGCCTCCGTGCACAGATGCAGCTCGAACGTCGGGTATCGCGCAGCCTGCTTGGCGAGAAAATTGAGGAAATCCCACTGCGGCATCAACGCGATGAACTTGCAGCGGGTTGGCAGGCGCGTGAGGTCGACCAGCCGGATGTGCTCGTCCCCGATCTGCACCGAGAGACGCTCCACTTTCTGATGGGTCAGCCGCAGAAAATCCTCGAGTAAACCGAGCTCGTGCATCAACTCGAGAGTCGAGGGATGCACGGTATCGCCGCGAAAATCGCGCAGGAAATCGGCATGCTTCTCGAGCACAGCGACCTCGACCCCTGCCCTGGCGAGCAGGAAGCCGAGCATCATGCCGGCGGGCCCCCCGCCGACGATGCAGCACTGCTTGTAGAGAGAGCTGCTCACGGATGCCTTCGCGTGCGGTCGGTCGGGCCCCCGGCTATTCCCCTGTACAACCCTCGCTCAGCCGATTCCAGTACTGCTCGCGCAGCTTCGCCTTGAGCATCTTGCCGGTCGCCGTGAGCGGGATTTCCGGCACGAACACCACATCGTCGGGGAGCCACCACTTCGCCATACGGGGCTTGAGGAATTCGAGGAGCTCCGCGCGCGTCGGGCTTTCACCTTCGTGGGGAACGACGATGAGCACGGGCCGTTCACCCCATTTCGGATGGTACGCCGCCACGGCGGCCGCCAGCCGCACCTTGGGATGGGACATCGCGAGGTTCTCGAGCTCGATGGAGCTGATCCACTCCCCGCCGGACTTGATAACGTCCTTGGTGCGATCGGTGATCTTGATGAATCCGAACCGATCCCACGTCGCCACATCGCCGGTCGGGAACCAACCTTCGGAGTCGAGCACCTCCCCGCCTTCGCCCTTGAAGTAGCCGCTCGCGATCCATGGGCCGCGCACCCAGAGCGCACCGAACGCCGTGCCGTCGCGCGGGACGAGCGCGCCCTGCGCATCCGTGACTCTGATCTCCACGCCCCAGAGTGCGCGCCCTTGCTTGGACAGTTGTGCCATGCGCTGCGCGGGCGGCAGCGCCTGCACCTCGGCGGTCGGGGTTCCAACCGTCCCGAGCGGGCTCGTCTCGGTCATGCCCCACGCGTGCAGGGCACGTACGCCGTGCTCGCCGAGCCCCTTGCAGACGGCGTCCGGCATCGCCGCCCCGCCGATCAGAACGCGCTCCAACGTCGGCATCTGCTGACCGGTCTCGCGCAGATACGCGAGCAGCATCGTCCAGATCGAGGGCACCGCGCCGGCAAGAGTCACCCGCTCGCTTTGAATGAGCTCGTGGAGGCTGCGCGCATCGAGCAGGCGCCCGGGAAGGACGAGCTTCGCGCCCGTCATCGGACAGCTGTAAGGCAGACTCCACCCGTTGGCATGGAACATGGGCGCGATCGGCATCACCACATCGACCGCACGCAGCGCGAACACATCGCCCTGTATCGCCGCAAGGGCGTGGATCACCGTCGAACGGTGGCTGTAGAGCACGCCCTTGGGATTGCCGGTCGTGCCGGAGGTATAGCAGAGCGAGGAGGCGTTGCGCTCATCGAAGATCGGCCACGCGTAATCGTCCGGCGCCCCGGCGAGCAGCTCCTCGTAGCAGAGAAGCTCGAGGCCGCTCGAGGCCGGCATTGCGGCTCGAGCCTCGAGCACGACGTAGGCTCGAACGCTCTGGAGCTGCGGGGCGAGGGACTCGACGAGGGGCACGAGATCGGGGTCGAAGAGGAGCACCCGGTCCTCGGCATGATTCATGATGTAGGTGAGCTGCTCACCGAACAGTCGCGGGTTGACGGTGTGCAGCACGGCGCCCATCCCGGAGATCCCATAGAAACACTCGAGGTGGCGATAAGTGCTCGAGGCAAGGGTCGCGACGCGATCGCCCAGACCGACGCCGAGACGCGCGAGCGCGCCCGCAAGGCGGCGCGATCGCCCTTCTACTTCGAGATAGCTCGTACGATGCAGTGAGCCGTTCGCCTGGCGCGAGACGATCTCACGATGGGGATGGTGGGTCGCTGCGTGCCGGATCAACGAGGAGATGAGCAGCTCGTGATCCTGCATGAGTCCGTACATGCCCGCAGTATACGCCGGCGATGGCCGCAGCCTGCGGCCCCTCGTGCTGCCGGCACCGTTGACTTTATTTCATTGACCCGCGGCCTGCCGGGTTTCTAACATGCCCCCTCGAGAGGGAGGGAAACGCGTGCACAACGAGAACGGATACCCGGCGTCCCGTGCGGCGATGCTCCGGCGAGCGCTGCTGCGCACCCTCGGCATCCCCCTGCTCGTGACCGCCGCCACTGCGCTCGGCGCAGCGCCGCAGTCCCCGCCCGGATCCGCGAGCGACGCCTCCCGGCGCAGCACTGGCGAGTGGAGCATGCCCGGAGCCGACTACGGCGCCACTCGTTACAGCACACTCTCGCAGATCGACGTCCGGAATGCTCCGCGCCTTCACCCGGTGTGGACATTCTCGACCGGAGTGCTCGGGGGACACGAGGGTCAACCGCTCGTCGTGAACGACACGATGTACGTCGTGACCCCCTGGCCGAACGTGCTCTATGCGTTCGATCTCAGGCAAGAGGGCTATCCGCTGCGCTTCAAGTTCCGCCCCGCGGTGAGCCCCAACGCGCTCGGCATCGCGTGCTGCGACTCGGTGAATCGCGGCGCGTTCTTCACGGGGGGCCGAATCGTCTACAACCTGCTCGATGGCCACACCGTCGCGGTGGATGCCGCCTCCGGGCGGCAGCTCTGGAGCACGCAGGTCGCGGACCTCGGTTCGGGCGAGACGAC
>JASHUC010000206.1 GCA_030040235.1 Gammaproteobacteria bacterium
CGAGCGCATGCGCATCGAGAGCGACGGTGTTGCGGGGGGAGCGGACGCGAGGAGCGGTCACCTTCTCCATGCGCGGACTCTAGGGAGAGGGTGCTGGAGCGTCAAGTTCTCTGCATCACAGAGTGGATTGCGTGTCGCAAACTGTTCTCTGCGTCACAAAGTTCGCGCCACGGGTCGCAAATTCCGGTCCTGCTCGCTCCCGGCGAGCCGACCGGCAGCCGGTCAGTGCTTGACCATGCCCACCATGTAGTCCACGGCCTGGCGGATCACGGCGTCCGGGATGTCCGGCCGGCCGCCTTTGGCAGGCATGACGGCACCGTTGCTCTGGAACCCCTGCAGCGCATGCTGGTAGAGCGTGGCCTTGCCTTCGGCGATGCGCGGCCCCCACGCGGCGGCATCGCCTGCCTTGGGAGCTCCGGCGATCCCCTGACCGTGACAGACCGAGCAGACCTGCTCGAAGGCCTGCATGCCGTTCTTCGGGATCGGCAACGCCGTGCCGGCCTGGCCTGCGGGCTTGGTCTCGACGATCGCGAGCGCGGCATTGTTCTGTCCGGCGATCGCCTCGCGCGAGAACGGCCGGATGCGCGCCACGACGCTCGTGAGGTAGTCCGGCTCGGCGTAGACCGCCTGACCTTGCGTGTCGCTCGCGACCACGCGCGCGAGCGCGAAGAGCGCAATGGCGATGATCACCAGCAAGCCGATGACGAGGCTGAAGACGTCGATGAAATGCGTGTCCTGCTTGCTCACGGCCGGTCCGAGAACTCACCCCCCGAATGGGGCGCCGCAGTATAGCGGAGGGACCCGTCGTTCCGGAATGTGCGATGTGGCGCGCCCGACTGGATTCGAACCAGCGACCTGCAGCTTCGGAGGCTGCCACTCTATCCAACTGAGCTACGGGCGCGCAGGACTCGAGGCGCGAGGCGCGAAGTTTAACTCAAGTCCTTCGCTGCCGCCGGCCGGCGCTCAACCCTTGTGGGACCGATGGTGCTCGAAGGCCGCCAGATAGTTGATGACCTCGATGAGTTTCGCGTCCTGGCCGCCGGCCCTGTCCGCGTCGGTTGAGAACTTCCCGTCGACGGCGACGAACGGCACCCCCTCTACATGGTAGCGGTCGGTGACCTCCTGCGCGTGCTCGAGACTCGCATGCACGCCGAAGGAGTTGTACGTGGTGCGGAAGGTGTTCGCATCGATGCCGTTCCCTTCAGCCCAGGCGAGCTGCTTGTCGAAGGTGTCCTGCTCGCTCGTGCCGATCAGAGGATTGTCGTCCTTGTGGATCGTATCGAAGGCCTTCTCGACCAGATCGTCGCGCCCGAGCGACTCGAGGGTGTAGAAGAGCTGAGCGTGCAGCCGGTGGACCGGGCCCCACATGACCGGCACGCGCACGAACTCCACGTAGGAGGGCTTGCTCTTGAGCCACTTCTGGATGTAGGGCTCGAGCGCATAGCAGTGCGGGCAGCCGAGCCAGAACACCTCGAGAACTTCCACCTTGCCCGGCGGGACGTTGGTCGGCTGTGCAGGAACGATCGCGTCATAGTTGACGCCGGCTTTCCAGCGTCCCTCAGGCAGCTGCTGCCCCGGGGGTAGCGCCGCCAGGCGCTCGAGCGAGGAGGTGCCGGGTACCTCGTCCGAGGTCGCGCTCGAGGCAGCGCTTTGAGCGGAACTCGCCACGGAGGCAGCCGAGGTCGAGCCATTCGCGGCGGCGGCCGTTGGGGGCTGCGCTGCCTCGGGAGTCGGACCCTGGGACGACCCGCGCGCGCACGCGCCGGCGCATGCAGCGGCAATCAGGGCGAGGGCGAGGGAACGAAGCATCCGGAACATCAGCGCATGCCCTGAACGTAGGAGGCGAGGTTGCGCATGTCCACGGGAGTCAGAAGCTTCGCAATGGTCTGCATCATCGCGCCGTTGCGGCTCTGGGGCTTGTCGGGCCCTGCCCCCGCATAGCGGGCGCCGCTCGCGAAATCCTGCAGTTGCTTGATGACGTACTGGGCATACTGCGCCCGCAGCGCCGGATAACCCGAGGCGAGATTACCGCGCCCGACAGGCCCGTGGCAGGCGATGCAGGCGGGGATGTTGCGGACGGAATCACCGTACTTGTAGAGCTTCTCGCCCGCCTGCCAGTAAGAGGGGTCGGCCTCCAGGCCGATGGGAGTCTGCGCCTCGTAGTACACCGCAATATTGTCGATGTCCTTGTCCGAGAGCATCGTCGCCATCGGCATCATGATCGGATTGTTTCTCACTCCAGCCTTGAACAGCTGCAGCTGCTCGTCGATATATACGGCGTTCTGGCCGGCGAGCCGGGGCCACTGGGGGTTGGTGCTGTTGCCGTTCGGGCCATGGCAGGCGCCGCAGGTGGCTGCCTTGGCCGCGCCCGCCTGCACGGTCCCGTCGCCGTACGGATAGACCTTGAGGACCGGGGTGGCGGCGGTGACCGAGAGCGCCGCCGTGCCGAGGGCGAGCGCGGTGAGCGCGGTGAGCGCCCCTAGCGCCCGGGCCCGATGCGCTCGCGCCCGGGGTCGTGGTTTTCGAGACTGGCGCTGCGCATCGAGGAGCGCTCGCAACGTTGAGCTCAAGTGACGGAAACCTCGGATCTGCTGCGGAGCCGCGAATTGTACACTACCGATTTCAGCGCTCGTCGGGCGCATGCACCTCGTTCCATGAGTCGGTTTGCGGGAGCACGATTTCTTCTCAGCGCGGCCTCGGTGGGGCAGTACCCGCAGGACCGCGGTCGGGAGGTGGCGTTCGCCGGACGCTCGAATGCGGGCAAGTCGAGCGCAATCAACGCAGTGCTCGCGAGGCGCGCGCTGGCGCGCACGAGCAAGACTCCGGGGCAGACGCGGCTCATCAACTTCTTCGACCTCGGCGCCGAGCGCCGCATCGTCGATCTGCCGGGTTACGGCTATGCGCGCGCCCCGCAGCGGCAGCGCGTGGCCTGGGGCCCGCTCATCGATGCGCTTCGCGAGCGGCGCTCCCTGCGCGGTGTGTTCCTCGTGGTCGACGCGCGGCGCGGGCTCGGCGAATCGGACCTGGCGCTCATCGACTGGGCCGATCCGAAAGCCCGAGCGGTTCACGTCCTGCTCACCAAGGCGGACAAGCTCACGCGCCGAGAGGCTGCCGAGACGCTCAAGGGGACAGGCGAGCAGCTCGGGGATCGCGCTTCGGTGCAGTTGTTTTCCGCCTCGAGCGGTGAAGGACTGGATGAGGCGCAGGCCAAGCTCGAGAACTGGCTCGGCCCATAAAAAAACCCCGGAGACCTCAGGCGAGGCCTCCGGGGCAGACTAACCCGGCACAGGTCTCATGAACCGGGTCTTTACCCGCTCAGGGAGGGAAGCGGGGAGTGCTGGAGGCACTCACAAAATTAGACGGACCGGTGCCGGGGAAGTTCCGCCCGATCGCCCAAAAAGAAGGCATTTTAGATCAATGGCTTAGCTATTGATCTGTCGCTTCGGCGCTACAAACCTTGGACTCAGAACGTGAACGTCAGGCCGACCGTCCAGAGGTTGAGCCCGCCGCTGTACGGCACGTTCGAGCGCTGCCACTCGAGCCGCGGCGCAAACGGCCCGAAATGCATC
The DNA here is from genome assembly GCA_030040235.1 of Gammaproteobacteria bacterium. Next base: position 3,570 of record JASHUC010000206.1, read on the forward strand.
TCCCCGCCGAGGCCCCAGACGAATTCGGCCCCGCTGTGGTCGAGCGAATAAAGCGGGACGCCCCCGAGCTCGGCGTTGCTCGCGAGCTCGTAGTGCATCATTCCTGCCTTGGCGAAGAGGTCCCCGAGGGGCAGCGGCAGATAGCCCACCGCGAAGGCGGAGTATTCCTTGGCCGCTGCGTGGGCGTATCCGGTGGAATCGGCGCTGACGAGCGTCGCATCCTCAGCGCCGAGGTCCGCGTAGTTCACCTCGACGCCGAGGAAGTCGAGGAAGCGATAGCCTGCAATCCACGTCGGAACCGGGTGATGAAGGTGCAGGTCCGCGCCATAGATGTCGTTGAGCTCGACCTCGGTGGCGCCGGCGCCCACATAGACACCGTTGTCGTCCGCATGTGCAACACCTGCGGCCCCGGCGAGCATGGCGAGCGCTCCGAGAGCGACGGCGAGGCCTCCGCGGCACTCGGATAGGGACCTTGAACCTGGCTTTTGCATGACGGGAACCCCCCTTGAACGCGATGGTTCGTTGGACTTAAGACTCAGTGTGCCTCGTCCCAGTTCGCTCCGGTGCCGATGTCGATTCTGAGGGGCACCTCGAGCTCCGCGGCGCTCGCCATGCACCGTCGCACGGCGGAGGTGACGGCCTCGACCGCCTGCTCCGCAACCTCGAGCACCAGCTCGTCGTGGACCTGCATGAGGAGCCGTGCGGGGACGTCTTCGCGCTCGCACCACGCATCGACCTCGATCATGGCGCGCTTGATGATGTCGGCGGCCGTGCCCTGCATCGGCGCATTGATTGCGCTGCGCTCGGCGTATTGCTGCAGCGTGCGGTTGCTCGAGCGGATGTCGGGAAGATAGAGCCGCCGCCCGTAGACGGTCTCGACGAATCCGCGCTCCCGGGCGAGCACGCGCGTCTCGTCCATGAAGCGCTTCACTCCGGGGTAGCGCGCGAAGTAGCGCTCGACGTATCTCTGAGCAGAGCCGCGATCGATCCCGAGCTGCCGCGCGAGCCCGAACGGCGACATTCCGTAGATCAACCCGAAGTTGATGGTCTTGGCGAGCCGGCGCTGATCGGCGCTCACCGCCTCGGGAGCGACGCTGAAGACCTCCGCCGCGGTCGCCTGATGCACGTCGCGGTCCTCGCGGAATGCGCCGAGCAGTCCCTCATCACCCGAGAGGTGCGCCATGATCCGAAGCTCGATCTGGGAGTAGTCCGCCGCGAGCAGCACGCAGCCCGGCGGGGCGATGAACGCCTGACGGATGCGCCGGCCTTCGGGTGTGCGGATCGGGATGTTCTGCAGATTGGGATCCGAGGAGGAGAGCCGCCCGGTCTGCGCAACGGCTTGGTGATAGGTGGTATGCACTCGCCCGGTGCGCTCGTTGACCTGTTCCGCAAGCCGGTCCGTGTAGGTGGACTTGAGTTTCGCGAGCGAGCGGTAATCGAGCACCAGTCGCGGCAGGGGATAGGCGCTCGCGAGCTCCTCGAGCACGTCCTCGGCCGTCGAGGGCTGCCCGGTCGGCGTGCGCCGCAACACCGGGAGCTGCAGCCGCTCGAAGAGCACCTGCTGGAGCTGCTTGGGGGAGTCGACGTTGAGCTCGCAGCCGGCAAGCTCTTGAGCCTGCAACGCGAGCTCGCGCAGCCGTACCGTGATTTCCCCGCTCTGCGCGCGCAACCGCGCACCATCGATCAGTACGCCGCGCCGCTCCATGCGCACCAGTACCGGAACGAGGGGTTGCTCGAACTCCGCGTAGAGCGATGCGAGCCGGGGCACGCTCTGGAGCTCTCGCCACAGCGACCCATGCAGCCGCACCGCGAGGTCGGCATTGCCGGCGGAGTACTCCGCCGCCCGCTCGACGGGCACTTGATTGAACGGGAGCTGTTTTGCGCCGCGCCCGGCCACCTCCTCGAGCGTGAGCGCGGAGAGCCCGAGGTACCGCGCCGCGGTGGATTCCAAATCGTGGCGCGTGGCGACGCTGTTCAACACGTACGACTCGAGCATCGGGTCATAGCGCATCCCCGCGAGGCCGATGCCGTGGTTCGCAAGCAGGTGCGCGCAATGTTTGAGCTGTTGGCCGAGCTTCGCTCGCTCGGGATCCTCGAGCATCGGCCGCAATGCGCCGAGCACGCGCTCGCGATCCAGTTGTGCGGGTGCGCCGGGATAGTCGTGATGCAGCGGAATGTAGGCAGCCGCTCCCGGCTCGACGCACAGCGCGACCCCGACGATCTGCGCGCGCATGTAATCGGGGCCCGTCGCCTCGAGGTCCAGGGCGAAGAGCTCGGCCGCGCGCAGCCGATCGAGCCAGCGCTCGAGCTCGGCCCATTCGCGGACGATCTCGTAGCGGTGGGCCGTCGAGCCGATGGCGACGAGCGCTCCGGGCGGCGGCCCCCCCGGTGTGCCCGGCGGTGGCTGCGCCTCGAGAGGCTCGAGCTCCAGATCCGCCGCGCCCGGTTCGGCACGCGCCTGGCCACCCGATGAGCCCGATGAGCTCGCATCGAGCTGACGGAGCAGCGATTTGAGCTCGTAGCGGCTGTAGAGCGCGCGCAGTGCCGCCGCATCCGCCGTCGCGGGCTTCAGTTCCTCGAGCGAGAAGTCGAGCTCGAGCTCGGTGTTGAGCGTCGCGAGCTTGCGGGAGAGCTCGAGCGTGACGAGACCCGAGCGCAGGTTCTCCCCCACTTTGCCCTCGACCTGCGCCGCATGCGCCACGAGCTCATCCAGGGTTCGATACTGGCCGAGCCACTTGGCGGCGGTCTTGGGTCCGACCTTGGGAATTCCCGGGATGTTGTCGCTGCTGTCTCCGACGAGCGCGAGGTAATCGGCGATCTGCTCCGGGTAGACGTCGAACTTCGCCTTGACCCCCGCGCGATCGAGCGTGGTATTGCTCATCGTGTTGATGAGCGTAATCGAGCCGTCGACGAGCTGCGCCATGTCCTTGTCACTCGTCGAGATGAGGACCTTGAAGCCGGCGCGCGCGGCGCGGCACGCCAGGGTGCCGATCACATCGTCCGCCTCGACCCCCTCGATGCGGATGAGCGGCAGCCCGAGTGCAC
>JASHUC010000207.1 GCA_030040235.1 Gammaproteobacteria bacterium
ACCGAATGCCCGCTCGGCAGTGATGAGCGCAACGTCGCCGCTCGATGTCCGGGTCAACCGAAAATCAGTGAGCCTGCAGTCGGCGCCCCCGCCTGCCGTGAGAAACAACTGCTCATTAGCTTTCGTAAAGATCGGAACGATCTGTAGGCGCGCGTCCTGCACCAATTGGTCTTTCATGCCTTGTGCATACACACTAAGCACGTCGGAGCTATGCACGTTGTAATTCTCCCGCCATGCGAGCACAACCGTGCCACGTAGATCTGGCGTGAGCTGAATGCTCGTGACTCCATATGACATGGGAATAACTCGATCGTTTGATTGAGCGCGTACCTGACTGATCCCCACAACCGCTGGGCTGAGACCGATAAGCATGACGAATGACAAGAGCTTAGGCATGTCAGGCCTCCGGGTGCGCGTAATACAGCGAGCGACTACTTTGAAGCGTGATTCTACTTGGGAGATCAGCGACCGAATAGCTTCAACGCCGGAAGTGCCATCGTGTGCCGATGCTCGACTCGGTGCTGGTAGACCGTTTCGTGTGTCTGGCGTCCTGACAGAGGCCGTGGGGTCTCCCGCGTAGCTACGCGGGAGAATTCCGCATATTTGCGCCCGGCTTGCGGGTCATCTCTGAGATAGGGATCGTCTTTGACCGGCGCGTCGCGGCAGCGAGCGAGTTCGGTGATGAGCGCACGATCGCCCACAGCTATACTCCGCCTATGGCGGTATGCCTGCCGGCGGCGGCGAGTCTTCTTGTTCGCGTCTTTCCCACGCAGTTCTATGTCGTGCTTCTTCGGCTTCCTCCGAAGCGCGAAGGAAGCGCCCTAGCAGAGTGGATTTGTCGGATATCTCGGACATCACCTTTTCCAACTGCTCGAGCAGCCACGATTGAGTTCCGGTGGGGTCTAAGGTCTGCAGCATGTTGAGAGATACGCTCTGCTCGAGCGCCCAGGGCTGGTCTCTGTCCCAGACCGGATCTCCCTTGTATGCTAGAGGGTAAGCCTGCCTGATATGATTCAAGAGCATGGCGCCAAAAGCCATAGATGGAGCGTCCTCCCGATGCCTAAGCTGATCGCAGACGCAGTCTACCGTTTCAATCATCCAGCCAATCGCCTCTAAGAGCTGTTCAGGTGTAGGCGCCTGATTGCCTTGCTCCACGATTGCTGAGAATTCAGGGATCTCGTTCGTTTTGTACGTGTCCGGCATTCTGAATCGCAGTAGGCCGTTGCGTCGCATGACGCAGTTTTTCTGATCGGCTCGAACCCAAAACCTCATTACCTCTGCGAGGTGCGTTAGTCGTTCCTTGCTCGAAAAGTCATCAACGCGCACACGCAGAATAGGCGCAGAGATGTCGAATTTCTCGGGATCTTTGAACTTCGCGCACTGGCCGGTCTCGCCGCTCGATGGGATAAGCTCGAGGCGATCCCGAGCCCAGAAACCCCCGAGAAACCGTGCCATCGTTTGGTATACAGACAGCGTCAACGAACTCTTATCGACACATGCGAGAAAAAGAGGTTGGGGATAGTCGACCAACCAATTGACTGCCACCGCATCATCGAAGACCCACGGGTCCGCTTCGCTCTTTATCTGCACTGAATAGTAGTCCGTAACGACCGCTAGCGCACCGCGGAGCTCCATGAGCGTGCAATACAAATCCGTTCCAGTGTCGTCTGCTCGCCGAACTGGCGTGACACTCCCCCATCCCGAAAATAGATAGTCGGCCAAGATCTCGGATCGGCTTCCCTCGTGGAAACCGAAAGCATAGCCACCGGGCATTGTCTGGTTCCTCCAATTATCCACGACGACAAAAGCTACGCTCATTGGCACCGGTTACAAGGGTCAGATCCGGTGCCCCAGGTTCATCCACGAGCTGCTGCCCGGCTATCTCTCTCACTCTTCCCCAAAACCGGCGACCGCACCCAAGTGTCAGCGGCGCGGTCTTCCGCGATCCGCCGGTAAGACATCCTGGAACGCTGCTCACGAGCGTTATCTCGCGACGATGTCCTTCGACCATCGCGCCCAGGACATCGCCTTTTATTGACACTCCTGTGCGGTGATCCTGGTGCGCTGATACCGGGGTCTCCTTAATCTTTCGCTTGGTCGTTCGTATTACACGTGTTATAACGTGCTTGCAGCGGGAGAAGAGTTCATGGCAGCCGTGGTCAAGGTACGCAAGGTCGGCAATTCCCTGGGCGTCATCCTAACGAAGGACGTCGTCGAGTCCCTCGGCGTGTCGGAGGGCGACGAGCTGTTCGCCATCAGAACGCCCGACGGCATTCGTCTCACGCCGTATGACCCCGATTTCGCCGCGGCAATCGAGTCAACGCGTGAGTACATGCGGCGTCATCGCGATGCCCTGCACGAGTTGGCCAAGAAGTGAAAGAGCCGAGATGGATCAGCACGCCGATTGCGACCGCCATTCACGATGAGGCCGTTTACGAATTCGGTGGCCTTGCAGGAATTCGCGACGCGGGGCTGCTCGAGAGCGCCCTCGACCGACGACGCAATCTGCTCGCGCACGCGCCTCGAACCTCCGTCTTTCGACTTGCCGCCGCGTTGTGCGTGGGGATTGCCAAGAACCATCCCTTCAATGACGGAAACAAGCGCGCTGCGCTCCTGGTGACTCGCGCATTCCTGTATCTGAACGGACAGGAGCTCGAACCGACGCAGGCTGATGAGGTCGCAACTTTTGTAGCAGTGGCTAACGGCTCGCTCACCGAGCAGGATCTCGCTTCCTGGCTGGAGCGGAACTCGCGACGGCGCGCCAACTGAGTTTGGTAGCGGCCGGGATCAACCGGACTCATGACCTTAACCAAGCCCGACCGTGGACGTAAGAGCCCGCCTCATGTCTGGCGCGATACAATGGCACTATGGCTCTCTCTGATGCATTGGGTCTTTGATGGGACCGAGACGCTGTTCCTCGAGAGCTCCCACGCGAATAAGCGCGCCTTGAAATTCGTGATGAACGGTCTGCTGATGACGGAAGGCATCGACGCCATCAGCATTCCAGCCGTGCGCGCGACGCAATCCAACTCTCGAATTAGGAAACTGAACGAAACGCCGCCGGTAATTGGGGGCGGAACTACTACGAGAAAAAAGCCGACATTTCTGCCATCGGAGCAGGAATCGACCCGAGCAGCACGATACGGAGCGGCGGCGATCCGTGCAACGGCCGGCTGGCCAACCGATGTCTGCTAAGATTTGTAGACTGGACCGGCAATCGTGAAGCCCTCGGAAGCACCTGGCCCACCCCGACGCAAGATCCTACAGATCGCTGAGGATGCGAGGGTCAGAAACGTGCGCCGGCTGCGGGAGGTGACGCACTATATCGCTGACGTTCGGAATTTCATCGGCGATAGGAACTTCGCCGCCTTTGCGACGGCGGAGTGGCGCGCGCGGATCGAGCTGGCGCAGCGCGCCGGCGGCGTCCGGTAGCACGGAACAAAGCGAAGGTCGCAGCCGGGATGGCCGATATCTTCGTCTCGTACGCGAGGGTGGATCGAGCGCGGGTGGCTCCGCTCGTCGCCGCGCTCGAGGCGCAGGGCTGGTCGGTGTGGTGGGACCCGGAGATCGCGCCGGGGCAAGAGTTCGATCGGCAGATCGCTCAGGAGCTCGATGCGGCGAAAGCCGTCATCGTGGTGTGGACACCGGCCTCGGTGGATTCACGCTGGGTGCGCGGAGAAGCGCGCGAGGCCGCCGATCGCGGCGTTCTGGTTCCCGTGCGCTTCGATAAGGCAAGACTTCCGATCGATGCCCGTGCCGTGCACACCACCGACCTCGACGGCTGGGACGGGGCGACCGATGACCACGTCTATGTCGATCTGTGCCGTGCGCTGAGGCCGCTGGTGGAGCGCCGGCCGGCGCGTGCGTCGGCCGCAGGGACGCAAGAGCCGGCCAACGCGCGAGCGCAGCCGCTGCGCGGTGTCTCGATCTGCGTCCTGCCCTTCGCCAACATGAGCGGCGATCCCGAGCAGGAATACTTCTCCGACGGTATCTCCGAGGACATCATCACCGACCTCTCGAAGGTCTCGGCGCTGCTGGTCATTGCGCGCAAT
>JASHUC010000208.1 GCA_030040235.1 Gammaproteobacteria bacterium
AACCTCGCCCTCCTTCATGCCCGCCATCTGCAGCAGGCGCTTGATGCGATTCGGATCGCCGAAAATGCGCATCAGGTTGTCTTCCATCGAGAGATAGAACCGGCTCGAGCCCGGATCTCCCTGGCGGCCCGAGCGGCCGCGCAGCTGGTTGTCGATGCGGCGGGATTCGTGCCGCTCGGTGCCGACGATGTGCAGTCCTCCGGCGGCGATGACCTTCTCGTGCCGGGCCTGCCACTCGGTGCGCGCCCGCTCACGCGCGGCCTCATCCGCCTCGGGCGGGAGCTCGCCGAGCTCGGCTGTGACATTGCCGCCGAGCACGATATCCGTGCCGCGGCCTGCCATGTTGGTGGCGATGGTGACGGTTCCCGGGCGCCCCGCCTGGGCGACGATCGCCGCCTCGCGCTCGTGCTGCTTCGCGTTGAGAACCTGATGCGGAATCCCCTCCTTCTCGAGCAGCCCCGCGAGGTACTCGGAGGTCTCGATCGAGGTGGTCCCGACGAGCGCCGGCTGCTCGCGCTCGACGCAGTCCTTGATGTCCTCGATGATCGCCTGGAACTTGTCCTTCTGCGTGAGGTACACGAAGTCCGCCATGTCCTTGCGGATCATCGGCTTGTGGGTGGGGATCACCGCCACCTCCAGACCGTAGATCTGCAGGAACTCCGGCGCCTCGGTGTCGGCGGTGCCGGTCATCCCGGAGAGCTTCTTGTAGAGCCGGAAATAGTTCTGGAAGGTGATCGAGGCGACGGTCTGGTTCTCCTCCCGGATGCGTACGCCCTCCTTCGCCTCGATCGCCTGATGCAGCCCATCGGACCAGCGCCGTCCCGGCATGGTGCGCCCGGTGAACTCATCGACGATGATGACCTCGCCGCCGCGCACGATGTATTCCACGTCGCGCTTGTAGAGCGCGTGCGCGCGCAGTGCGGCATTGAGGTGATGCATCAGGCGGATGTTCGCCGCATCGTAGAGGCTCTCCCCCTCGCGCAGCAGTCCCGCCTGGGCCATGAGATTCTCGACCTTCTCGTGGCCCTCCTCGCTCAAATGGCACTGCTTCTGCTTCTCATCGACGTTGAAGTCGCCCGGCGCGTTCTCGTCCTTCTGCCGCGTGAGTCGCGGCACGAGCTCGTCGATGCGCATGTAGAGCTCGGTGCTCTCCTCCGCAGGACCGGAGATGATGAGCGGGGTGCGTGCCTCGTCGATGAGGATCGAGTCCACCTCGTCCACCACCGCGAAGGCGAGCCCGCGCTGCACGCGATCCTCCAGCCGGAAGGCGAGGTTGTCGCGCAGGTAATCGAACCCGAACTCGTTGTTGGTGCCGTAGGTGATGTCACAGCCGTAGGCTTCGCGCTTCTCCTCGTGGCTCTGCGCGTTCTTGATCACCCCGACCGTCAGGCCGAGGAAGCGGTAGATGGGGGCCATCCAGTCCGCGTCGCGCTGCGCGAGGTATTCGTTGACGGTGACGACGTGCACCCCCTCGCCCGTCAGGGCATTGAGGTAACAGGGGAGCGTCGCGACGAGCGTCTTGCCCTCGCCGGTGCGCATCTCGGCGATCTTGCCCTGGTGCAGGGCCATGCCGCCGACCAGCTGCACATCGAAGTGACGCATCTTCAGGGTGCGCTGCGAGGCTTCGCGCACGACCGCAAAGGCCTCCGGGAGCAGCGCATTGAGAGCCGTGCCCGCCTTCAGCCGGTCGCGGAATTCCTGGGTCTTCGCCCCCAGGGCCTCATCGCTCAAGCCCTGGACCTGCTTCTCGAACGCATTGGCCGCCCGGACGAGGTGGCCGTAGCTGCGGACCAGGCGGTCGTTGCGGCTGCCGAAAACGCGCGTGAGAAGTTTCAGCACGAAAATTCCTGATCAAAAAACGCGAGCATTGCCAGAGAGTTATGCGACCGAAGCGGCTCGCGTCGCGGGCTATTGTATATGTTTGCGCGACGACGAGATTGCAAGGGGCGCCGAGCGGCCGAGCTCGAGCGCGAGCTAGCGCCGCTGCGGGCGGCTCAACCGGGTCCGGAGGCTCGCTGCGACTGCGACTTCGCCTGTTCGATGAACGCGAGCGGATTGACGGGCCGTCCGTTGTGCAGCACCTCGAAATGCACGTGGGGCCCGGTCGAGTGCCCCGTCGAGCCCATGAGCGCGATCGGCTGCCCTCGGGTGACCGTCTGGCCGACGGTGACGAGGGTGCGCTCGGCGTGCGCATAGCGTGTGGTGTAGCCCTTGCCGTGATCGATCTCGACCAGGTTGCCGTAGCCGGAGCGCGCACCGGCCCAGGTCACCACCCCGGCCGCGACGGCCACGACCGTATCGCCGAGGTTGCCGGCGAAGTCCACGCCCTTGTGGAATTCCTGGTGCCCGGTGATGGGATCGTCCCGCGGGCCGAAGTATGACGATATGAACCCTTGCAGGACGGGGCGTCCCTCCGGCCGGATCGATGCATTCACGTCCCTCGTCAGCATGACATTCTCGAGGGCGTTGAGCTGGGCATCGCGCAGGTCGACCTGCTGCTCGAGCTGATTCAGCGTGGTCGAGAGGTTCGGAAGCTGGGCGCTCACCCCGTCGTCCTCGCCCTCCGGGCCGCCGACGGGCGGCTCCTCGTCGAAGTTCAAGTCCCGGTGATCGATATGCGCCATGCTCGTCAGGCGCTTGCCGAGCTCGTCGATCCGTATGACGTG
>JASHUC010000209.1 GCA_030040235.1 Gammaproteobacteria bacterium
CACGGAAAGCAAGCACCGCGCGAACGGCACGCAAGGCGCCGGCGGCACGCAAAGCGCCGACAGCCCGCAGGGCGCGCAAAGCACGCAAATGACGGGTGCACCACGGGAACGGGGCGGCGGAGTATCAGCGGAGGCTTCCATGGCGACAGCGGTGAAACTACCCACACGTCTGCATCACACGGCGTACGTGGTGCGCAATCTCGAGGAAACGCGGCGGTTCTACGAGGAGGTGATCGGGCTCCCGCTCCTCGCCACCTGGTGCGAAAGCGATGAGCTCTTCGGCGCCGTGCGCACGTATTGCCACTGCTTCTTCGGGCTGGCCGACGGCGGAGCACTCGCGTTCTTCCAGTTCGCGAGTCCGCAGGATGGCGCCCTGTTCGGCCCCAGGATGCCGGAGACACCGTTCCATCACATCGCACTCAAGGTCGACCGCGAGACCCAGCAGGGGATCGAGCGCCGCCTCGAGGCGGCGGGCTACAAGCCCCCACGGACGTACGTTCTGGAGCACGGCTACTGCCGCTCCGTCTACGTCACCGATCCCGATGGGATGATCTGCGAGTTCACGCTCGATCACGCGGATGTCGAGAAGATCAACCGGGAGCAGCGGGGCAAGGCGCACGCGGAGCTGCGCCGCTGGCTCGCAGGCGATCACACCTCGAACAATACGTATCGCTGAGGAGCGGCCTCGCACGCAAGCGGCGAGCCACCGGAGCGTTTGCGCAGGCCGGCGAGGCTGGCCGAACACGCACGGCCATTGCACTCCTGTACGGCCTGCGGTGCACTTTAATCCGCGCGCGTGAAGTTTACGGTGGGTTACGCTTCCGCAGTGGGACGAGTCTCTGTGGTACGGCACCAACAAGAGCTGCCGCGAGTGGGGTGCCGTTGCAGCCGGAGAACGCGGGTCGCGGCGAGGGTGGCATGGAGCCCGAATCCGCGCTCCAGCTGACGGGAAGCTAGGGGGGGAACCATGACGTCTGCGTATCCGCGATGGTTCGGCGCCGCCTCGAGCGGTCTCGTTTCGGCCACAAGCGTTGCCGGTGCCTCCTTGCTGTTGCTCGCCGCGGGCACCATGGCCGCCCACGCCGACCCGCCTGCGTCTGCACCCCAATCCAGCGCTCAGGCCACGGTGTCCAATGAGCAGGGCTCGAAGAACTCGGCCGCTGCCCAGCCGAAGGCCCAGCTACCGAAAGCCACCGCTCAGACTGCCACGTCCGCCCCCCTGTTGGCGGATGCGACGCAAGCCCAGAGCACTCCCGCGGCACCAGCTGCAGCGGCTGCCCCCGCCCCCTCGGGCGGGTTGCAAGAGGTCATCGTCACTGCGACGAGGCGCGCGGAGAACGTCCAGAACGTGCCCATCACGGTGAACGCTTTCACCAGCCAGCAGATACAAACGGCCAACGCCACCAGCATTCACGACCTGTCGAATATGACGGCCGGCGCTACCCTCGACCAAGGCTCGCCCTTCTCGGGCGACAACTCCGTGCTGGTGGCCTCGATCCGCGGCATCGGCCAGGACGACTTCGCCTTCAATCTCAACCCGAGCGTCGGCGTTTATGTCGACGGCGTCTACTACGCCCGCACGATCGGAGCGAATCAGGACCTGCTCGACGTGGACCGCGTGGAGGTGGTCGAGGGACCGCAAGGGACCCTGTTCGGAGCGAATACCATCGCCGGGGCGATCAGCATCATCACGCACACGCCCGGGAACGACTTCCGCTTTCAGGCGATGGCGCAGGGAGGCAGCTTCGACCAGCGCAACTTCGGCTTCACCGCCGACCTGCCGATCATCAGCAACACGCTGCTGTCGTCCATCACGGTCTCGTCCCAGCAGCAGAACGGTTACGAAAACATCATCCCGTACCCCACGAATTCGGTCTACGGGGAGAACCCGTACGTCGTCGATCCGCAGGATGCGTATCCGAAGGCCGGGAGTGAGAGTTTCGACACCATGGGCGGACAGAACCTGCAGGTCATCCGCGGCAAACTCCTTTGGAATGCCTCGGACAACTTCAAGGTGACCTTCACCAGCGACTGGTCGGACGAGAACCAGCCCGGTATGCCCGAATCGGTGCTGGCGGTCTACAACACGCCGAACAATCTGACCGCGTTCTTGTACAACACGTGTATCAGCAGCTCGCCCACCGCCCTTGCCTCGGAGGGGTTTGGCCTGCTCTGTAACGAGCCGCGCGCCTCGGTTCCCGGACTCTCCACCGGTGCGGCGGCGCTCGGCGGAGCGGGATACATCGGAGGTCCGCCCGGGCCGTACAATTATGCGAACCACCCGGGAACGGCGTACCTGGGAACCTCCGAGCCGTACATCTACTACAACTACGCGGCGACCGATACGGGCAACATCGATGAGAGCTACGCCGATGGACGGCCGAACTTCGCCTCGTACGTCGCCTTCGGCGACTCCCTCACGGAGGACTGGAGTCTCTCGGACGCGCTCGACGTTAAATCGATTACGGGTTACCGGCAGATCACCTGGTCGGTCGGAACCCCCCTCGACGGCACACCGGAGACCCTCCAGGAAGTGACCGATCACCAGCATCAGTGGCAGGTCTCCCAGGAGTTTCAATTCTCGGGCAAGGCCTTCGACAACCGGCTCAACTGGGTCGGGGGTCTGTTCTATTTCAACGAGAGCGGCTTCGTGCACGATTACGTGCCGTTCGAGGGCTTCCTGTACATCTACGACTACTCGAACGATCTCGACAACACGGACTTGGCCGCATACTTTCATCTCGACTATCAGGTGACGGATAAGCTGAGCTTCACCGCCGGCGGGCGCTACACCGACATCTGGTCTCAGTTCAACGGCGGCCAGGCGGATCTCAACGGGTTTGCCTACAAGATCACGGGGTGCTATCCGCCGACCGCCTCGGCAGCGCTCATCGGCGCGCCCGCCTCCCTCGACTGCCAGGAGGCCCTGGGCTTCCCCGATCCGGCCGAGCCGCTGCGCTACGTACCGGACACCAACGTCGAGCAGAACTGGCGCCCCTTCGATCCGACCCTCGCCATCCAGTATCACTTGACGGATGAGATGATGGCCTACCTCACCTGGGGAAGTGGATTCCAGCAGGGCGGCTGGACCACGCGCCTCTCCGCCCCGGTGCTCTCGACGAACACGCCCGCGCCGGTCGGACTCGAGTTCGGTCCCGAGACCGACCACACATGGGAGCTCGGACTCAAGTCCGAGTGGCTCGATAATCACCTGCTCGTGAACACCGATGTGTTCTATACGCAGTTCTACAACTACCAGCTCAACGTTCAGACGGGAGCTTCGCCCGTTTACCTCAATGCCGGCAACCTGATCATCAAGGGCGCCGAGCTCACCACGCAATGGGTGGTCACCAACGGCTTCTCCGTGCGGTGGACGGGCGCGTACATCGATGACTACTACACATACGTGAATCCGGCGGTGGGCATTCCCGCCAATCCCAGCCCGGTGACGGGTGAGGAGGTCGTCGGCATTCCGCTCGATGCGCAGCTCCCGAAGACCCCGCGGTTCAAGACCAACATCGGACCGCAGTACCAGTTCGGGCTGCCGAATTCCGGCAGCATCGTGCTCAACGCGTTCTTCACGTACACGACGAGCATGTTCAACGATTCGCTCAATACCGTGCTGCTGGAGCGCCCCACCACGCGTGACCTCGACATGTCGGTACGCTACATCTCACCGGATGACAACTACGAGTTCGTGGTGGGCGGCACGAATATCACGGATGATCGCTACCTGTACACCGGGTCCCTCAATCTCACCGCGGGCGAGGTCGTCGGGAGCTACAGTCCGCCGGCGGAGTGGTACGCGCAGGTCAGGGTAAATCTAGGAAAGTGAGCGACTTCGGGAAGTGAGCGACGCGGGTTTCGGCCCCGGTCGCGCGCCGGGGCTGCGCGCCCGGCGGCGGTGATGAGCCCTGCTGGCTCGAATCTCGCTAGCGCACCTGTAGAATGGAGTCCCTCTGGACCCTTGCAGGGCAGCGAGCTCAACCGTGAAGACTTACCGCTCTCGAACCACCACCCACGGACGCAACATGGCGGGCGCGCGCGGACTGTGGCGCGCGACCGGGATGAAGGACGAGGACTTCGGCAAGCCCATCATCGCCGTCGCGAACTCCTTCACCCAGTTCGTCCCCGGACACGTGCACTTGAGGGATGTCGGCCGGCTCATCTCCCGGGAGATCGCCGAGGCGGGAGGGGTGGCGCGCGAGTTCAACACGATCGCGGTGGACGACGGCATCGCCATGGGGCACGACGGCATGCTCTACAGCCTGCCCTCGCGCGATCTGATTGCCGATGCCGTCGAGTACATGGTGAACGCGCACTGCGCCGATGCGCTGGTGTGCGTCTCGAACTGCGACAAGATCACCCCGGGGATGCTGATGGCGGCCCTGCGGGTCAACATCCCGACGGTGTTCGTCTCGGGCGGGCCCATGGAAGCCGGGCGTGTGCGCTCGGGCTCGACCACCAAGGCGATCGACCTCATCGACGCCATGGTCGCAGCCGCAGACTCGAGCGTGTCGGATCGCGACCTCGCCGAGATCGAGCGTTCGGCCTGCCCCACCTGTGGCTCGTGCTCCGGCATGTTCACCGCGAATTCGATGAACTGTCTGGTCGAGGCGATCGGACTCGCCCTTCCGGGCAACGGCACGGTGCTCGCGACCCATACCGATCGTGAGCGGCTGATGCGCCGCGCCGGATCGCTCGTCACCGAGCTCACCCGGCGCTACTACGAATCCGGCGATGCCACCGTGCTGCCGCGCGCCATTGCGACGTTCGAGGCTTTCGAGAACGCGATGGCGCTCGATATTGCGATGGGGGGCTCGACGAACACCGTTCTGCACCTGCTCGCCGCGGCCCACGAGGGCGGCGTCAACTTCACGATGCGCGACATCGATCGTATCTCGCGGCGTGTGCCGAATCTGTGCAAGGTCGCGCCGTCGCGCTCGGATGTACACCTGGAGGACGTGCACCGCGCCGGCGGCGTCATGGCCATCCTCGGCGAGCTCGAGCGCGCGGGCCTGGTCCATTCCGGGGTCCCGATGGTGCATGCCCGCTCGCTCGCCGAGGCGCTCGCCCGGTGGGATATCCGCCGCGCGCCGGATCCGGACGTGAGCGATTTCTATCGCGCTGCTCCGGGCGGGGTGCGCACCGTCGAGCCCTTCAGTCAGTCGCAGCGTTTCGCGACGCTCGATCTGGATCGGCGCTCGGGCTCGATCCGCGACCGCGAGCACGCCTACAGCGCCGACGGCGGACTCGCGGTGCTCTACGGCAACCTCGCCGAAGACGGTTGCATCGTGAAGACGGCGGGTGTGGACTCCTCGCTGCTCAGGTTCTCCGGTCCAGCCCGTATCTTCGAGAGCCAGGAGGATGCCGTCACCGGCATTCTCGGCGGCGCCGTGCGCCCCGGCGATGTGGTGGTCATCCGCTACGAGGGGCCGCGCGGCGGGCCCGGCATGCAGGAGATGCTCTACCCGACGAGCTATCTCAAGGCGAAGGGCCTCGGCAAGGCCTGCGCGCTCGTCACCGACGGGCGCTTCTCGGGCGGCACCTCCGGGCTGTCCGTCGGGCACGTCTCGCCGGAGGCTGCCGAAGGGGGCACGATTGCGCTCGTGCACGAAGGCGATCGCATCACGATCGACATTCCGAACCGCGTGATGACCCTGGAGGTTGCCGCGCCCGAGATCGAGCGCCGTCGTGTGGCCATGCGCTCGCGGGGCGCGAGCGCATGGCACCCCGCGCGGCAGCGACCGCGCCGGGTATCGGTGGCGCTGCAAGCGTATGCGGCGCTCGCGACGAGCGCGGCTCGTGGAGCGGTACGCGATCTTTCGCAGATCACACGGGCGGGCTCGCCCGGGCTTTGAGCGCCGCGCGACTCGCGCGGCGCCCCGGAGTCCTCACAGCGCGGCTGCACCGAACCGTGCGGCGGGGCCGAGCTCGGCTTCGATCTCGAGCAGCCGGTTGTACTTGGCGATGCGCTCCGAGCGGCAGAGCGAGCCGGTCTTGATCTGTCCTCCGCCCATCGCCACGGTGAAATCGGCCATGAAGGTGTCCTCGGTCTCTCCGGAGCGATGCGAGATGACATAGCCCCAGCCCGCACGGCGGGCGAGCTCGATGGCCTCGATCGTCTCGGTCACCGTGCCGATCTG
>JASHUC010000210.1 GCA_030040235.1 Gammaproteobacteria bacterium
CAGGCCGTTGAGCGGTAGGTCCCGCTCGATGTCGAGCTTCTGGGGCACATACCCGAGGACCGTCCCGGGCGCCCAGCGGATGTGTCCCGTGTAGGGCAGCGCGCCGATGAGCGTCTTGAGAAGCACGGTCTTGCCGGCGCCATTGGGTCCGATGATGGCGAGCGAGGAGCGCTGGGGAACGCTGAAAGAGAGGTTGCGAAGGATTTCCGTCCCCCCCAAGCGCACGGTCAAATCGCGCACCTCGAGCGCCTCTGTCACCGGTACTCACTCCGCAACCGCAGGGCGTATTAGAGCGCGGCACAGCCGAGGCCGCCACTCGGGGGCGGCCTCAGTGCGGGGGCGCCGCCGTCCCCGCGCACATGAGGTGCCGTACGCGCCCGGTGAGCTGCACCAGGGCCGGATGCGTGGCGCGCGCGAGCGTTGCGAGCAGCGCGCCGCGGATTTCCGCAGTTCCCCCGATCGCGGCCTTCCAGAACCACTCGGCTGCGCGCGCGCCGCAGCCCTGCTCCGCGAGCGCGGAGGCATGATTGAACTGGCCGCGGAAGTAGCCGCATTCCGCCGCGCGGCGGTACCAGTAGCGCGCCTCCACCAAGCTCCTGCGGCAGCCCCAGCCTTCCTCGAGACAGCGCCCGATGAGATTCATGGCCCGCGCGTGGCCCTGCCGGGCGGCACACAGATACCAGTAGAGGGCTTGCGGACGATCGAGCGCGACGCCGCGCCCGTCGAAGAGCATGTTTGCGAAGTTGTATTCGCCCCAGTCGTAGCCGGCGGCAGCGGACCGGCGGTACTGCTCGGCCGCCTGTTCCCAGCAGACCGGCACCCCCCAGCCGTTCTCGAGGCAGCGTCCGAGCATGTTGGCGGCCTCGGGGTCGCCACGCTCGGCGGCGCGGGCGAACCAGCCGTACGCTTCCCGCTCGTCCCGGGGCACGCCTCTGCCTTCGAGCAGCATTCTTCCGAGGCGCAGCTGCGCAGCGGGAAGGCCGTGCTCGGCGGCGCTGCGCACCCAGTCGGCCGCCACGGCGGGATCCCCCATGAGCAACGTGCGCAGCTCCTGGCCGCTCATCCGCAAGAGCCGCCGAACCTTCAGCTCGCGCGCCTCGTGAGCGGCCGCGCGCGCAAATTGATCTCGCGAGAGCCTCATGCGGGGCACCGGGGCACACGGATGTCCGACGGCGCGCTTCATGACTAGAGGTCGGCCCAGCGTCTGAGCAGGTTGTGATAGCACCCCGTCAGGCGCACGAGGCAATCCCGATCCGCAGCCCCGGCGGTGAGATCGCGGATCGTCGTGTCGAGCTCGAAGAGGAGCGAACGCGCCGCGTCGTCGCGCACCAGGCTCTGAACCCAGAAGAACGCTGCGGTGCGCACACCGCGCGTGACTGGCTCGACGCGGTGCACGCTGCTTGCCGGGTACAGGACCAGATCGCCCGCCTGGAGCTTCACGGCGCGCGCACCGAAGGTGTCCTCGATGCGCAGCTCGCCGCCGTCGTACTCGTGCGGCGCACTCAGGAACAGCGTCGCCGAGAGGTCCGTGCGCAACCGGTGAGGAGTGCCCGGAACCGGGCGCAAGGCATTGTCGATGTGGTTGCCGAATGCCATGCCGGATTCGTAGCGGTTGAACAGCGGCGGATAGACGTGACGGGGCAGGGCGGCGCTCACGAAAAGCGCGCTGCGCTCGAGCGCCTTCAACACGAGATCGCCTGCTTCGCGCGCGGCCGCCTCGTTCTGGGGCAGCTGCAGGTTCGATTTGACGGCGGCGGATTGGTAACCGGCGGTCAGGCGGCCATCGGTCCAGGACGCACCCTCGAGCCGCTCCCGGATCGCGGCGAGCTCATCGGCGGACAGCAGCGGGGCAATTCGCACGACCATGCGCTTCGCAGCCCCTCAGAGCGCGTAGCGAAGGGTGAGCGAGACGCTGCGACCCGGGCCCGGCAGGACATGATTCTCGGAGAGGCTCGTGAAATATGGCGCGAGATAATAGACCTTGTCGAGGAGGTTGAACCCGTTGAGCTGCAGCGACAGGTGCGGCGTCGCCCGGTAAGAGACCATCGCGTTCACGACCGTGTAACCGGGCAGGTAGGCGGTCTCGCCGCTATCGGCATAGCGATGCGTGAACCAGTTGCCGCCCACGCCGGCCTCCCAGCGGCTCGAGAAGTCGTACTCCGTCCAGAGATTGACCTCGTCGCGGGCGACGTTCGGGAGCGCCTTGCCGATGTAGGCGGGTGTGCCGGAGGCGATCGTGCGGCCATCGAGATACGTATAGCCCGCGGTGATCTCCCAGTTCTGCGTCACGTGGCCGGTCGCGCCGAGCTCCAGGCCGTCGACACGCTGGTTGCCCTCGAGCAGCGTGATATTGGGATTGTCCGGATCGTTGGTCTGCGCGTTGTCCACCTCGGTTTGAAACACCGCCCCGGTGAGCAGCAGCCTGCCGGCAGTCACCTTGGCGCCGGCTTCGAAGGTCTTGGCCTTCTCGGGACCCAGGTCGGCCGTCTTGGACGTGAGCGTCAGCGCCTCCGCCGAGGGATCGAACGAGGTGCCGTAGAGGAGATAGTAGGTCTGTGCAGGAGTCGGCTTGTATTCGATCGCCGCGCGCGGACTGCCGAGACGATCAAGGTGGCTGAGCCGCAGGAGTTGATCGGTCGCGAGCGTGAGCTGGTCGTAGGCGGCCGCGAACTCATCGTACCGTGCGCCCGCGAGCAGATCCCAGTGCGGACTCAACCCGATCGTATCGGTCAGGTAAGCCGAGTACACGTACGCGGTCGTGTCCTGGTAGGCGCTGACGGGCTGGATGCTGGGCAACGGCTCATAGGGATCGGGGTCGAGGAGCGGGGTCTCGGCAATCCAGTTGTTGTCCGTGTTGAACGGGTTCACGTAGCGCGCGAGATCGGACGTCTGGCGCGAGTACTCGACGCCCGCGATCAGGTCGTGAGTGACGGCTCCCGTCGTGAAGCGGTCGGCGAGGTCGAGCTGGTCGTCGAGGTTCGTCTGGATGCCGGAGCTGTCGGGCGCGTCGCGGCCGACGAGGATGGCGCCGAGCGGCATCCCGGGAGCGGGCGGGCCCTGTCCGCCGTCGGCGACGGTGCCGAAGTTCGGCGCGGTGAAGCGGTAGTCGAACGCGTAGTGCGCGTAGCGCAGCGTGTTCGAGAGCGAGAGGTTCGAGCTGAAATCGTGCTTGAAGAGCGCAGTCGCGATGTCGTCCTTGTTCGTCGTCCGGTCGGTCGCGAGCCCGTAGTCGGTGTCGAGCGAAACCGGCGCCACGCGGCCATCGACGAAGGGAATGCCGGTATCGGGCACATTGTCCTCCTGCTGATGCAGGTAGGTGAAGGTGAGGGTGTCCTGCCCGCCGATGCCGAAGGAGACGGCAGGCGCGAGTCCCCAGCGGCGGTTCTTGACGAAATCCCGATCGGCGACCGATGAGGACTCGCCCATGGCATTCAGGCGCAACGCATCGTCGGTCGCGAACGGCGCATCGACGTCGAGGGTGCTCCGATACAGATCGTTCGTGCCGAAGTCCACGGTGCCGACATCGAGCGGGGTGAGCAGCGGCGCCTTCGTCACCTGATTGATGACGCCGCCGGTCGATCCGCGGCCGAACAGCACCGCCGCGGGTCCCTTGAGCACCTCGACCGAATCGAGATCGAAGCTGTCACGGTCGTAGACGGCGGCATCGCGGATGCCGTCGAGAAAGAAATCGTTGAACGCGGAGAAGCCACGAATGTTGACGGTATCGCCTCGCGCGGCGCCCTCGCCCGCATTGAGCGTGATGCCCGGAACATTCTGCAGGGCGTCCTCGAGCCGTGTGTCCGACTGCGCTTCGATGAGCTGGTTGGGAATGACGGTGACGGTCTGGGGAATGTCCTGGAGATTGGCCGGCAGCTTGTTCTGCACGAGCGGCCTCACGCCGGTCACGGTGACCTGC
>JASHUC010000211.1 GCA_030040235.1 Gammaproteobacteria bacterium
CATTTATCCGTGCTGCGCGCCACGCTTTCACGGCTGATTCACGTTCACTCGGAGTCTCCCTGGGGTCGCTCTGCGCGGTAGTACTCGCGCTGATGTGGTCCGGCCATGCGCTCGCCGGCTCGGATTCGAGCGCGGCGGCCGCCACCGCGGCGGATTCGAGCGCCTCCGCCGACAATGCGGCAGCCGATCAGGCTCAAGGTCCTGCGGCGCCCGCGGCTGCAAAGAGTGCCGCACCCGCGGAGTCAGTCCTCGAGGAGGTCACCGTGACGGGCTCGCGCATCCAGCGCAAGGACCTCACCTCCTCGAGCCCTCTCGTCACCATCGACCAGGCGCAGCTCGAAAGCCACTCGAGCGTGGACGTGGTGACCGAGCTCAACATGCTGCCGCAGTACTTCGTTGCGCAGTCACCGGTCACTGAGCCCAACGATGTTCAGGCTTCCCCCTACGATACTCCCGGAATCTCGACCGTCTCGCTGCGCGGCCTGGGCGCCAACCGCAGCCTCGTGCTGGTCGATGGTCATCGGGCGACCCCGGCCGATCTGCTGATGGATATCGACATCAACACCATCCCCGAGGCGGCGATCGACCACATCGAGACCATCACCGGTGGAGCATCCGCCGTGTACGGTGCGGACGCGATGGGTGGCGTGACCAATTTCGTCCTGAAGAAGAACTTCCAGGGTGCGCAGATCGACGTGCAGGATAGCGTCACCCAGGCGGGCGATGGCAACGAGACGCGCGTCGACGGGATCATGGGCACCAACTTCGCCGACAACAAGGGCAACATCCTGATGGGGCTGGAGTACTACAACCGCAGTCCAGCCTTGATGCAGAACCACAGCTTCTACACGAACAACTGGTACGACCCCAACTCGACCGCGACGTCCACGTTTGTACTATTCCCCTCCACGGGCATGGGCGGCTTCGAGACCTTTCTCAACACACCGAGCCAGGCCGTGCTGGCTGCGGAGTTCCCGGCCGCTACGGCCGACGGTTACGTAGCCGGTAGCGCGCTGCATCCAAACGGGGTGTGCGGGTATTCGGGCTGCATCCTTCAAGGTCTTTTCGTCAATCCGAACGGCTCCCTCGTTGACTTGAATCTTCCGGTGAGTGTAAGCGGGTTCCAATTCCCGGGCGGCGACACGAACCCGGAGACGAACACGGGCTACACTACCGTGAACGGCTACGACTCGACCGAATGCAACAGCTCGCTCTGCGCGCCGCCCGGCGAAATTACGACGTCGAGGTTTGAAAATCCGTACGCGGAGATCGACATTCCGCAGACGCGCTATTCGTTCTGGAGCAACGGCACGTACGACATCACGGATAACGTGCAGTTCTACATGACCTCGCGCTTTGCCGACAGCATCACCCAGACGTATCTGAGCACCCCCAACGATGAGATCTTCGGTTGGGAGGCGGAAGTGCCCTTCAACCCAAAGACCGACAGCCCGATCAATCCGTCGGATCTCAATTCCACGACCCCTGCGGCGACGGTCAACGCCATCTTCGCGGCGTTCGAGAAGAACCCCAGCTGCGCGAGCGTGTCCTGTAATCCGTACTACAACCCGAGCTACATCGGGGTCAATAAGCCCGGCGCCGAGCATCCGGTGCCCTGGCAGATGGCTGCGGACCTCCTCAGCGCCCTCACCGTGCCCTGCACGGGGACCAAGTGCCCCTGGGCAGGCGGGCAGCCGAACCCTGACACCGCCTTCGGTACTGCTTTCGACGGCCCCGTCAGCTGCAGCAACGGCGTCTCTGCTGCCATCAATGCAGACTGCGCCGGCGGTGCCGATGCGGCACCCCTGAGCTGGATCACCGACTGGTATCCGATGTACACCCAGGCGCAGCGCTCGACCGCAGAACAGGACGAAATGTTCCAGGTCTCGACCGGGTTCAAGTTCAACCTGTTTGCCGACTGGACGGGTACCATCTACTACTCGCGCGGCCAGACGCTCGACTATCTACAGAGTCTGGGCGACCCCTCGCTGGAGCGCTTCCGGTCGGTAGTCGACGCTCCGGATTACGGCGGCAATGGCGATGCGTTCCAGGGCAACGCCCAGGGAGCCTCGCCGTTCTTCGGCACCTCGGTGGTGAGCACGTGCTCGGGTGGCATGTACGGCGCGTTGCTGCAGCAGCAGACGCCCTCGGCCAGCTGCAACGCCGCCTACTTCGACGTGCTCCAGACCGAGGATGCCATACAGCAGGATGATACGGAGGCGGACTTCAATGGAACGCTCGGCCATCTGCCGGCCGGCGATGTGAGCGCGGCGGTCGGCTGGGAAGAGCGCCGCGAGGCCGGGCAGTTCCAGCCCGATAACCTGCAGGCGACCTACTCCTTCCTGGATCAGCCCATCGGGCTTTACCCGGAGGGGGTCACCAACGCCGAGATCTACGACACGGACGGTTATGGCGAGGTCTTCCTGCCGCTCGTGTCCGATGTCAAATTCATGCAGAAGCTGAGCTTGGACGTCGGCGGGCGCTACTCCGTATTCTCGAACGGCATCCCCAGCACCACGACCTACAAGATCAGCCCCGAGTGGCAGGTTACCAAGTCGTTCCGGTTCCGCGGCGGCTACAACCATGCCGTGCGCGCGCCCAACTTGGCCGAGCTCTACATGGGTGCGCAGGAGATCTTCGGCGGCGGACCGGTGTTCGGCGATCCGTGCTCGGTTCGTTCCCCCGCGCCCTTCGGGGCCGGCGGTGCGGCTCCCGATTACTCGGCGAGCGGCAGCAAGACCGGGGCAGCGACGACCGTTGCCTCCGGCCAGACGCTCGCGGGCGCCACGAGCACCTACCTCATCTGCCTGGCGCAGATGGGAAGCACCACGGGGCCGACGGCGGCGAACCCCTACGGAAACAGCTTAGCTTCCGAGGAGTACTACGGCATCACGGGTAACCAGTTCGATGACGCAGCGGCCGCAATCTTCGACTGGATCAACCAGGAAGGTAACCCGCACCTCACGCCCGAGACGGCGAACACCTGGACGGGCGGCTTCGTCTTCAGCAATCTGGGCGACAACCCCTGGATCGCAGGGCTCAACGGTTCGGTCGACTGGTGGCAGATCGATATCGATCACGCCATCGAGCTCACCTCGCCCGACGAAGCGAGCTCCTACTGCTACTCCCAGATCGTCACCACTTTCGCGGAGGCGGAGACAGTGGCGCAAAGCGCGGCCTGCCAGAACGTCGGTCGCAACCTGGCGACGGGTGCTACGACCACGCTTCTGGAGCAGTACAACAACCTGGCGACGATCGGCATGGCCGGTGTCGACACCGCAGTCAACTGGTTCGCCCAGCTCGCGGACCTGGGAGTGAAGGTGCCGGGCGCGATCTCGTTCTCCACGAACGATACCTTCATGGACTATTACAAGACGAAGGCATCCCCGTATGACTTCGACGTGGACATCAACTGGAAGGGCTCCCAAGGTCCGGATCTGATGGATCTCAATCCCGGCGCGTTCGCCTATAAGCTCAACGCCACGATCGGGTACGTCATGCCGTCGTGGAGCGTCAATTTCGGCTGGAACTTCTATCCCTCGGTCAACACCGAGGCCGAGGCCGAGCAGGCGGCGATCATCGCGAACAACGAGCGGGTGCTCTCGACCGGGAAAGGGACCCTTCTCAGCTGGATTCCACAGACGAGCATCGCGGCTCCGTCGTTCAATCTCTTCAGCCTGAACGCGACCTGGACCGTCAACAAGGTGTGGCAGCTCCGGGCCGGCATCGATGACCTGTTCGGCTCGGACCCACCGATCACGGGTGCAAGCACGGGCTATCCGACGAGCAAGCCCCTGAGTTCCTACTGCACCGCAGCACTGACAAAACTGGGCTGCGAGAACCCTGGGTCCTATGTCTTCCCGACCGATGGTGTCGGTATCACCAATCCGGCCATGGGGTACTGGCTCTATGGGCGGACGTTCTTCGTCGGCGCGAAGGCTTCCTTCTAGCGGGATAAGGGAAGTTACGGCAAGATGCGCGGCGGGCCCCGATCCGGGGCCCGCCGCCTTTTGGGGTGGGGTTCGCGCCGCACACCCTCAAACCTATAATCCCCGGATCATGAAGCACGCGTGCGCCATCGTCGTCCTGGTGTCCTCGTTCATCATCGGGGCGTGCCAGGCGGCGAGCCCCCCGCAGGTTCCCGAGAGTCTGCTCGCCTGCAGCCGCCTCCCGGATCCGGGCGCGCGCGTGCGCTGTTACGACAAGCAGGTGGCCGCGATGAAGGCGGCCGCGGGAGGCTCGGCCGTGCGCCACAGCTCCACGGTGGCCGCTGCGTCGAGCTCCGCGCCAGCCGCTCCAGCTCCATCGAGCTCCGCGCCGGGCGCTGCGCGGAGCGGCGCGAAGGCGAGCGCAATCCCGGTGGTGCGTCAAGCGACCCCGAGAGCGGCCGTCGCAGGGCCCGCGCCGTCGGGCGCTGCGGGAACTGCCGCAACCGCTCCACAACAGCCCTCCGCGGCGCAATTCGGGGCGGACTCGTTGCCCCTCAAATTGCAACCGAAGCCGTCGGCGCGCAATCGCGTCCTGCTTTCACGCATTACGGGCATCAACGAGTTGCGCCCGAACGTTTTCATCTTCGCGCTGGCGAATGGTCAGGTCTGGCTTCAGGAAGGCACCCAGAGATCCCAGGTGGCGCTCTTTTTCCGCACCGGAGATGACGTTCGAATAGAGAAGAGCACGTTCGGATCCTATCGCCTCTCGGCGAACGAAACCGGCAACAAGAACTGGATCTACGTCCGGCGCGTCCAGTAGTCAGCCGAGCCGCTGGCGCAGCAGTGGCACGACCTCTCGAGCGTAAAGCTTCAGGAATCGCGCTTGGTCGGGACCCGGTGCATGAAACACCAGGTGATCGAATCCGAGCGCAACATAAGGCGCGATCCGTTCGACTTGCTCCTCCGGATCGCTCGAGACGAGCCAGCGCGAGGCGATGCGCTCGAGGGGCAGGGCATCGGCCAGTCGCTCCATCTCGAGCGGATCCTGCACGTCGACCTTCTCCTGCGCCGAGAGTGCGAGCGCGCCCCATGAGCGCGTGTCCTCGAGCGCGCGCTGCGGGTCGGTATCGAACGAGACTTTCATCTCGATCATGCGATCGATTGAATCCGGCGCGCGCCGCGCTTGCGCGAGACCTTCGGCCACTGCGGGCAGGAGCGTGTCCCGGTACAGCTCGGTACCCTTGCCGCTCGTGCAAATGAAACCCGCCGCACGCTCGCCCGCGAGCTTTGCAAGCACAGGCCCGGCGGCAGCGATATAGATCGGTACAGGCTGTGCTGGCCGGTCGTAGACCGTCGCCCGGTCGGTCCGGTAGTACTCGCCGTGGAAGCTCACGCGCTCCTCGGATGCGAGGCGCTGCAGGATCGTGAGTGCCTCGCGCAATCGGCGGGTGCGCTCGCGCGGCTCGGGCCAGGCAAGTCCGGTGGGAGGAATCTCGTTCATCGACTCGCCCGTTCCGATTCCGAGCACGATCCGGCCCGGATAGAGCGAGCCGAGCGTGCCGAACGCCTGCGCGATGATCGCAGGGTGATAACGGAAGGTCGGCGTGAGGACGCTCGTGCCGATCAGGATGCGCGAGGTGCGCTCGCCGAGGGCCGCCATCCACGACAGCGAGAAGGGCGCATGCCCGCCGTGGTGGCGCCACGGCTGAAAATGATCGCTGACGAATACCGAATCGTATCCGAGCTCTTCGGCCAGGCAGGCAAAATCGAGCAGCTCGCGTGGCCCGAACTGCTCGGCGGACGCCTTGTAGCCGATTCTGAGCACGGCCGGCTCACCGATGAGCGGCTCAGCTCATTCCCTGGACCGAGACGGGCTCGATCTCGTAGCGCACCCTGACCTCGCCCGGCTGACGGTAGGGATATTTGTCCTGGCCGAGATACTTCTTCGCGAGCGCATTGATATGCTGGTCGGCGCCGTTCTCGGTCGCGACAGCGACGCGGCCGCGGACCTGAACGTAGCGGTAGGGATTGTCGGGATCGACGATCATGAGCGCAACACGCGAGCCCTCGTGCATGTTGCGCGCCTTGACGCGGCCCTTCGCGGTGTTGACGTGCAGCCGCCGCCCGTCGTAATCGAACCACACGGGCGTCACCTGCGGGGAGCCATCGGGCATGGTCGTCGCCAATGCGGCGACGGGCTT
>JASHUC010000212.1 GCA_030040235.1 Gammaproteobacteria bacterium
CATGCCGCGACGTCTGTGCGTGGCGCCAATCGATTGCCGGTGCCTCGGGACTGCGGCTCGCGGTGAACATCTCCGCCCGGCACCTGCAGCACGGTGACCTCGTTCAGGATGTGCTGCAGGCGCTCGAGGGCTCCGGATTCGAGCCCGGAAATCTCGTCGTCGAGCTGACCGAAAGCACCATGATGTACAACACCGAAGCAAACCTCGAGCGCTTCCAGCAACTGAAGGCGCTCGGCGTGAAGCTCGCGATCGACGATTTCGGCATCGGGTACTCCTCGCTGTCCTATCTGCATCGTTTCCCGATCGATATCCTCAAAATCGATCGCTCCTTCGTGAGCCGCCTCACGAGCTGCGATAGCGGCCCGGAGCTGGCGCGCGCGGTCATCACGCTCGGTGAGACCCTCGGGCTCGAGACGGTGGCCGAGGGTATCGAATTCGAGCCGCAGGTCGCTGCGCTACTGACGCTCGGTTGTGTGGCCGGACAGGGCTATCTCTTCGCGCGGTCCTGCTCTCTCGAGCAGCTGTCGGGGAGTCCGTTCGTGGCCCAGCGCAACGCAATCCTTGCGCGCTCCGGTGAAACCGCGGAGGCGGCGCGCATTGAGCGGGTTCCACGGACTGTGGAAAGCGCTACAGCATCTCCTTCCACAGCCGCCAGAACCAGGCTTTGAAGCGCTCGAGCTCGCCTGCCAGACCTGGGCGTTCGATGTGCTGCTGCGTTCCCGACGGACTAGGCGATCTGCGTTAGCGCCCAGGCGCAGACGAGCACACCGAGCAGCCCGAGCGCAAAATCGAGCGCGGCGAAGCGCCGCTCCCGGCTCTCGAGCTGCGAGTCGCTGAGGGCGGCGATCAGGAACGGCTCGCCGTTGCGGGGCTCGGAGATGACGCTGACCCGCGCGACCTCCGATGCGAGTGTCTTGGCCTGCACCTCGCGCAGCGCCGCCTGCCGCGCGGCTTCCCATTCGGCCGCATCGAGCTGGCCGTCGTGATCGGCGTCGAAGCGCTGCAGGAGCGAGCCCTGATCCTGCTTCCACTCGTGCAACTTGGCAGCGACGGCGGCGCTCACGTCGGTCCCCACTTCGGACTGTGAGCGCAGCTCGCCCATGACGCAGAGCCGCGCCCCGAGGCCGAGCAGCCGCTCCGTATAGCGCCAGTCGCCACTGTGGAAGAGCCCGCCACGGACCGGCATGCCGACCGGTCGAGGCGTCGAGCCGTACCAGACGTCACGGCGGGTGGGAGTGATCTCGGCCTTGACCGGCCCGACCAGGCACTGCGCATCCTCATCGGCGAGCACGAAGGGCGCGACGCTCGTGGCGCTATCGACGGTACGCCAGTGGCTGCGGCCTCGCGAGTCGCGCTCCCGCTGCGCGATCTCGAAGCTCCACCACACGCACGGGCGCGAGGTGAGTGGCGCCGCGCAGGGTTGCGGGCCGCCGGGCAAAGCCTTGCCGTAGACTTTGACGTAGCCCTGCGCCGCAGATCGGATGCGCACCTCGGGCGTGTCGCCGATGAGCCGGTCGCGGCGCAGACGCACGAAGAAGCGGTAAAGCGCAAAGAGCGCCAGTACCAGGGCGCCGGCCGCGATCAGCGGATAAGGCGGCGGCTGGGGAGGAGTGCCGTGCATGGGGAGCACTCGATCGGCTCCGCCTCAGCGGGAGAAGGCGGCCCTGAGGTCGACGTCGGCCTTGGCCTCGCTCTCGAAGTGCAGCAGCTGTGCCGGCGGAAAATTACCGAGACTCGCGAGGAGCACCCCGGGGAAGCTGACGATGCGCACGTTGTTGGTGTTGGCCGCCTCGTTGTAGACCTCGCGCCGATCGGCGATCGCGGTCTCGAGCGCGCTGACGCGCTCCTGGAGCTGGTGGAACGGCTCGCTGGCCCGAAGCTGCGGGTAGTTCTCTGCGACCGCGTACAGTCCGCCGAGGCCGCTCCGCAATTCCCGCTCCGCAGCACCCAGTGCGCTCACGCTGCCGGAGCTGCGGGCGGCGTCCACCCCCGCGCGGGCGCGCATCACCCGCTCGAGTGTGCCCGCTTCGTACTGCATGTATTGCTTGCAGACCTCAACGAGCTTCGGCAGCTCGTCGTGACGCTGCACCAGCAGTACGTCGATGTCGGACCACGCAAGCTTCACCGCGGCGCGCACGCGCACCAGGCTGTTGTACACGCCGATCAGATAGCCGAACGCGGCAACGACGAGGAAGACGGTGACGAGCAACGGGATCACGGGCGCACTCCCGGCCGATAGCGCACGGTACGGCGAAGCATACGCCCCGGGTACGAGCTCGGCTGCTTTCGGGCGGGAATTCGGAGACCTGGGTCACGCGCTTTTCGTGAAGATGCGGCAGAAATGCCGCTCGCCTGAGCCCGCGCCATGGCCCTAGAGTTTGTAAGTGCTGCCCGGGGTTTGAATCTGAATCCATGGTGACGCTCGCCACCCTGATCGCACTCGCCGGCGTGCTCGCCGCTCTGCTCGTCGGCGTGGCGCTCCTCGTCACCCGGCGGCGGCGGCCTTCGAGCTTGGATCTCAGCCGGCCCTGGCCGCTCGATCGCAAAAGCACTTTGCTGAGCGCACCCGAGCAGGCGCTCTACGAGCGACTGCTCAGCGCCACTCCGGAGCACCTCGTGCTCTCGCAGGTGCATCTGCGGCAGATGGTGTGCTTCAAGCGCGGCGCGCGGCAGCAGAGCATCGCCAACCGCATCAATCAGCTCTCGGTGGATTTCCTGATCGTCCGCCCCGACACGAGCATCGTCGCCGCCATCGAGCTCGACGATGCCACGCACCTCGCCGACCACCGGCGCTCCGCCGATGCGCGCAAGGCACACGCCCTCGGCTCGGCGGGAATCCCGCTCCTGCGGTGGCACGTCCGGCAGTTGCCGACCGTGCAGACGATCCGCCTCGCCCTGGCGCAGGTACTTGCCGGAGCGCAGGGTACGCTCCGGCAAGCGAGCGACTCCTAGAATCTGCCGTTCTGTAGATCCTCGAACGCCCGCCGCAGCTCCTCCGGCGAGTTCATGACGAACGGCCCGTACTTCGCGACGGGCTCGCGCAGCGGCCGGCCCGCGACCAGGATCGCGCGGCTCGCGTTCGCCGCCGCGGCGCTCCCCCCTGCTCCCGGGGTGGAAGCGCCTTCGAGCTCCACTCGATCGCCCGCGCTCAATACCGCGAGCTCGTGCGCCCCGAGCCTCTGGTGCGAGCCCGCGGTCCGAACGCTGACAGCGCCTTCGAACACGTACAGAAAAGCCGCGTAGCTCGCCGGAAGGGTCTGCGAGAATCGTGCCCCGGGGGCGAGCTCGACATCGAGATAGAGCGGGTCGGTCGCCGGCTGCACGATCGGCCCGTGCACCTCGCCCACCTCACCCGCGATGACCTTGACGCGAACACCCGGCGCGGGCGTTGCGACCGGAATCCGGTCCGGTCCGAACTCCTGGTATTTCGGCGCCGTCATCTTGTCCCGCGCCGGCAGATTGATCCACAGCTGAAAGCCGCGCATGCGGCCCTGCTGCTGCTCGGGCATCTCCGAGTGCACGATGCCACGCCCCGCGGTCATCCACTGGACGCTTCCCGGCACGAGCACCCCTTCGTGCCCATGATTGTCGCGATGGCGCATGCGGCCGTCGAGCATGTAGGTGACGGTCTCGAACCCCCGGTGCGGATGCTCGGGAAATCCTGCGATGTAGTCATCGGGATTGTCCGTGCCGAACTCATCGAGCATCAGGAAGGGGTCCAGATCGGGGAGCCGTGGCTGCCCGATCACCCGCGTGAGTCTCACGCCTGCACCATCGGAGGTGGCCATGCCGCGAACGACCCGTTCCACCGCGCGCGCGTTACCGCCTGCGCCTTCGACCCGATCGGCTGCAACTTTGACGCTCATGTGAACCTCCTATGCGGCGAGCGCCTCTGGCGCCGGAATGGCGGCGAGCGCCGCATCCAAGCCTTTCTGGCGACTCTGGGGTGAAATCGCAAGGCCTTCGGCACGAACGAACGTCACGTCGGTGATCCCGACGAACGCGAACACGTGCTTGAGATAGGACTCGGCGTACTCACCGGCGGCGTCCTGCGGGTAGACCCCGCCGCGCGATATCGCAACGATGACGCGCTTGCCGCCCGCGAGCCCCTGCGCTCCGGAGGCGGTGTAGCGGAACGTCTTGCCGGCGATGAGGACGCGATCGATCCAGGCCTTGAGTTGCGTCGGCACGGTGAAGTTGTACATCGGAGCGCCGATCACGATCACGTCGGCGGCGAGAAACGCTGCGAGCCGCCCGGCATCGC
Source organism: Gammaproteobacteria bacterium (assembly GCA_030040235.1). The sequence goes on from JASHUC010000212.1 coordinate 4,265, forward strand.
GCTCGGTCTCGCCTGCATCGCTGTGGCCCAAGGATCCGGCCGAGAGATGCGGCACGGCTTCGGAGGCCAGATCGAGATGGGTGACCTCGAGACCGGGGAATGCGGCCCGCCAGCGCGAGACGATCTCCCGGGTCACGGCGCGACTTACGGACTGCTCGCCCTGGATGCTCGAATCGATATGGAGCAGTTTGAGTGGCTTGGTCATGGACCTCTCCCAACGAGTTGAGTGCGAGGTCGAAACCTTAATTCATGCAACGATCCTTGATAATATGGCGCTTCTAGAACATATTGTTGCATATTTGGTATTAATTGACTTGCCATGCAACCCCTTGAGGACTTCTACTACTTTGCCAAGGTGGTCGAGCACGGGAGCTACGCCAAGGCCGGCCGAGCCCTTCAGATCCCGAAGTCCCGGCTATCGCGGCATGTGAGCGCCCTCGAGACACGGCTCGGCGTGCGGCTCGTGCAGCGCTCGACGAGGCGCTTTGCCGTCACCGAGGTGGGGCAGGACGTCTACCGCCATGCCCAGGCCATGCTTGCGGAGGCGGATGCGGCGCTCGATGCGGTGGAGTTTGCGCGCGCCGAGCCGCGCGGCCTCATCAGGGTGAGCTGTCCCGTCGCTCTCGCGCAGACCGCGCTCGCCCACATCCTGCCCGAGTTCCTCGAACGCTACCCGCGGGTGCGGCTGCGTGTGCACGTGAGTAATCGTCGCGTGGACGTCTTGAACGAAGGCTTC
>JASHUC010000213.1 GCA_030040235.1 Gammaproteobacteria bacterium
GCGGGGACGCCGCGGCGCCGCGCGGCGAGCGCGACGCCCTGCGCGTGGTTGCCTGCCGAGGCGCAGATGACACCGCGCTGAGCGACGGCCTCGGAGAGATGCGCGATCTTGTTATAGGCGCCGCGCAGCTTGAAGGAGAAGATGGGCTGCAGGTCCTCGCGCTTGAGGAGCACGCGCGCGCCGAGCCGCTGGGAGAGCCGCGGAGCAAGCTCGAGGGGCGACTCGATCGCCACCTCGTACACGCGGGCCTTGAGGATGCGTTCGATATAGGGGCTTGCCAAGCGCGCGGTTCCGAGCGAAGGAGTACGCGGGCAGCTTAGCGTATTCCGCATGGCGGCGCGGCGCTTCGCGGCGCACGCCGGGCTCGCCGCTCGATCGGCACGTGCGGGTCGGCGGGCGCAAACTGTTGCTCCGCTGCGATCGCTACGCGGGCCGCTCGGCGCTCGGCGCTCGCACGGCGAAGCGGAACTGCGCATTGCCCACCACGACCGCGTCTCCATCCGCCAGATTCTGCCGGGTGACCCGCTGGCCGTTGACCAGCACGCCGTTCGTGCTCCCGAGATCCTCGATGATCGTGTGCACGTGGCCGGCGAGGATCACCGCATGATGGCGGCTGACGAACTTCGTGTCGATCTGCACGTCGTTGTCGGGCGTGCGGCCGATGCTGGTCCGGCGGCCGAGCACATGAACCACCTCGGTCTCGCCTTCGGTGCGGATGAGCAGGCGCGTGGCACTCGGGGCAGCCGCCTCCTCGGCGCTCGCCGGTGAGGCCTCGAGCGAGCGCATGCTCTGCTGCAGGTTGTCGAGCAGCGCCGTGCTGTGGGCGGCCTCTGCCTCGAGCCGCCGGATGAGCGCATCCCGCTCGCCGATCGACTCGCGTGTCGAGTCGAGCGTCTCGCGCCAGTCGTCGTTCAGCTGGGTGAGCTCCTCGATACGCGTGACCCTCGCGCGCAGCTCTCCTTCGAGGCGCAGGATGGTGTCCTCGGCGGCCCGCACATCCTGCTCGGTGCCGCTGAGCCGCTCGCGACTCTGGAGGAGCTCCTCCTGAAGCTCGAGAGCCGCCCTCGCATAGTCGGCGACGCGCGCCTCGAGCTCGCCCCGTCGCTGCTCCTCGGCGGTTTCGAGCTCGCGCTGCCGCGCGTTCGCGGCGGCAAGCTCGCGGGCGTGCGCCTCGGCCTGCGCCTGCGCATCGAGCTCGAGGGCTGTCAACCGCTCGGCGCTCGCGGTGCCACTCTCGGTGAGCGCGCGCACGCTCTGGCGCAGCTCCTCGCTGGCGCGAGTGAGCGAGGCGAGCTGCTCGTCCTTCGCGGCGAGCGCACTCTCGAGTGATTGAACCCGGGCGGCGAGCTCCTCGCTCTGCCGCCGGCTGCCTTCGAGCTCGACCTGCAGCGCTCGAGCGCGCTCGGTGCCCGAGGTGAGCCCGTGCTGCAGCTCGGCCACCTGGCCCTCGTGCCGGCTCGCCTTCCCGTCGAGCTCACGGAACAACGCATCGAGAACTCCGCGACGCGCCTCTCGCGATTGCAGGGCCTCGAGCCGCGCGCTGGCCTGCCGCTGCGCCCCGTGCAGCTGCAGCTGCGCTCTGGCAAGTGCCTGCTCGCTCTGGGTCACCCGGGTGGCCAGCTCCGCGTCGCGCTTGTCCACCGAGCGCAGCGCCGCCTCCCGGCTCTCGAGCAGCTGCAGCAGCTCGTGGATCTGCGCCTCGGCTGCCGAGAGCGCCCCGCGCGCCTGCGTGAGCTCCTGGCTCAGCCCATTCGCGCGCTGCTCGGCGGCTGCGTGCGCGCCGCGCGCCGAGTCGAGCTCGCTCTCGAGGCTGCTCGAGCGCTTGCCCTGCGCGGCGAGACGCTGCTCGAATTCGCACAGGCTGGCCGAGAGGGCTTTGAGATCCTCCTCGAGACGGCCGTGGTAGGGCTCGCGTTGCTCCTCGACGCGCTGCGGCGTCTGCTCCCGTGCTTGCTCCGGCGGTTGCTCCTGCGTGGCCTCGTACGCCGCCACATCCAGGACGGGCAGCTCGGCAGTGGTGTCGAGGTCCGAGGGGCCTTGCACAGCATGGCGCGGCACGCTCATCCAGGCTTCCTGGGCTGATTCGGAGCGGATCAGTCTACCGATTCTCGCCCCGGCGTGCGCGCTCGGGCGCTCAGGGGCTGAGGAAGGCGAGCAGGAGCTCTGCGATGCGCTCCGGGGCGCTCTCGAGAGCTTCGGCGCCGACCTCGGGCAGCTCGGCGAGCCTGGCTCTCGGCATCAGCTCCCGAGCGCGCAGCGTCGCCTGCCCCCATTCGTCCTTCGGTCGGATGATGAGTGTGGGCTGCGTGAGGCGGGGGAGCCTCTCCCGGGCGGGGTATTCGAGTGCCGCCTGCATCCCCCACAACGCCTGCGGCCCGTTGCGCAGCTTCTCCTCGAAGAGCCGCGCGAGGCGCGGAAGCGCCAGTCCCGGTGGCGCCATCTTGCGCGTGCGCTCCCATTCGACCGCCAAGTGGCTTCCGTCCTCGGCGGGGGCTACCGGCCAGGGTGCGCGGGTGAAAGCCTCCCGGTCCGCCTCGGAGGCGACCGGCACCCCGATGCACACCAGCCGGCGGATCGTTCCGGGACGAGCGAGGGCGAGCTCGGCGGCGACGAGCGAGCCGCTCTGGTAGCCGACGGCGTCGATCTGGCGAAACCGCATCGTGTCGCAGAAGTCGGCGATCGCGGCCGCGTAATCCGCGATCGACGGCCGCGAGGGCGGCGCGTCGGATGTCCCGAATCCCGGCAGATCGGGGGCGTAAACCGAGCGGCTTCGTCCAAGAAGCGGCGCGAGCAAAGCGAACGCCGTGCCGGACATCGGACTCCCGTGCAGCGCGAGAACGGGTGTGCCCTCATCGAAGCCGCCGCCTGGGGGAATGGCATTGTGAACGTGCAGCTGCCCGTAGCGGCACTCGAAATATCCGCGCCGGATCCGCACCTCGGTCCTCGTTCGAGCGGTTCCCAAAAGCGTTCTCTCCGCATGCGCCGGGCATTGACTCGACGCCCGCTTCCTTAGCATATTGCCGCGCCGTTGACATATTAAGCCGGTCGCGCGCCCGAGCGCCGACGAGTCGCATGAGATTCCACAAGCCTCTGGGCATCATTGCCGCCGTCCTGTGTTCGGCCCAAGCCTTGGCGGGTAGCTACCTCGAGGCGTCCCGGACGGATCTGCGTGATCCGCTGCGCTCGCCGGAGACGCAGAAGATGTGGTTCGACGGGGACAGCTTCCGCCTCGAGAGCGCGCGGGCCGATGCGGTCGAGATCTTCAAGGACCATAGCCTGTACCTCGTAGAGCCGCCCCGCCGGCGCTTTGCGGTGATCGCGGAATCGAGGCTCGATGCCCTCGCGAGCGGCTCGCGTGCCGAGGGACGGGCGGCCGTAACGGCCGCAGCGCTGCGCCCGCAGGCTGCGACGCTCACCCGTGCCGGCGGCACCCCGGATTCGCAGGCAGCTGCGCAGGCCACGTCGCGCACCGAATCGAGCGACGGTCAGACCTGTACGGTCTGGGAGATCACCGTCGGCGGCGAGAAGGTGCAGGAGCTGTGCGTCGTGCCCGTATCGGCCGTGCCTGGGGGAGCTCAGATCCTCGCCGACATGCGAACGATCGGTGCGCTGATCCGAGAGCGGCGGCTCGGGGAGAGCCTGGGCAGCTCCATCGCCGACTCGTGGGCCCACCTGGACGCCGTCGAGGGAATTCCGATCATCTCACGGACTTTCGAGGACGGGCGTGCGATCGTGGAGACCCGAATCACCGCAGTCCGATCCGAGCCGGTTCCCTTCACCGCGTTCGAGATCCCCGCGGGATTCAAGCGCCGTCCGCTGCACCGCGACGGAGTCGAGGGATAGCCGGGCGCCCACCGCGAGGCGGGCGAGGGAGAGGGTCATGGCCGGTGGTCACAGCTCGATCAAGCCTTTGCTCGGATGCGCGCTGATTGCGGCGCTGGTCGCGGTGGCGGCCACGGGATGCGGTCTGGCAGGCACGGCAACGAGCGCAGCGGCAGGCGCGGTCTCCGAGGCCCAGCAGGCGCAGCAGGCCAAGGCGACCGAGGACAGCGTGAGGCAGCAGCTCGACGCCGCTGCGCGCGCGGACGCGCAGCGGCGCGAGGCCGCCGAGAAAGAAGCCGAGTAGACTTTAGCGGCGGGCGCGCCTTGCGCGCCGTCCGCTTTTCTTCCTGCGCGCGACCTTTCTGGCCGGACGCTTCGCGGCCTTTCGGCGCCTCCGGCCTGCCGAACGGCGGGTGCGAGTGCTGCGCCTCGCCAAGCGCCCCTTGCTCTTGGCCCGCACGGCCTTTTTGCGGACCACCCTCTTGGCTTTCTTCGCTTTCTTCGCTTTCTTCGCGCGCTTCGGCTTCGCCCGCTTCGGTTTCGCGCGCGGCGCAGGGCCGGCCGATGCCGGCGCGCTCGGTCGTGGCG
>JASHUC010000214.1 GCA_030040235.1 Gammaproteobacteria bacterium
CGCACGGTGTTCCCAAGGATCAGATTGTCGTGCGTGGCTCCGGTGTCGTCGCTCAGGAGGATCCCGCCGGAATTATTCTCGACCACATTATTCGAAACGATCGAATGGTCAACGCCACTGAGATGGATGCCCTCGCCGCAATCGTCCCCCTCGAGAGTTTCAAAGCTCGGCTGGTTGGGGCACTCGGATGCACTAACGTCCAAGCCGAGGTCGTTTCGTTGTACCTGGTTGTTGGTGACCGTGGCGTGAGAGACGTCGGTGAGCAGAATGCCTTCGAAGTTGGCGTTCTGAACCGTGAAGCCGGACACGACGACCCCGCTGAGGCCCGGGTGGTCCAAACCATCAACGTAAATGCCATTGCTCTTGCCGGTCGCATCGATCACCGTGTACGGACCCACCGCGATGAGCGATAAAGGCACCCCGATAACGACGTCCTCGTCGTAGATGCCCTGGGTCACGTCGATTACATCGTTCGCTTGGGCGGCCGCGACGGCGGCGCCGATGGTGGAGTAGGGACAGGTCTTGGTTGGGCGCTGGCTCACGCAGAGAGTGGCGCCCGCCGCGATTGGGCATACGGTTAGAAGCGCTACCGACGAAAGGACGATGAAACTGGCATTTCGGCTAAACATGCCTGCCTCCCAATCTGCGCTTGTCTTTGGGAATCCAATCCGGACCCGCGCGTCGCAGCGACGTTCCCGATGCCGGCGCCCTGATCGTGGCGGGGATCGCATCTTACTGCCGAGAGAACGCATTGGCGCGAATCGCCGGTCACGGTGGACGTGCCCGATCCGCATATCCATTGAGACGTTCGGCAAAGCGCAGGCGGTGAGCCTGTGCGCGGCCGGAATCGACGGAACCTCTGCTCAGCCGGCAGACGGCGGGATGTTCGCGTTCAGGCTGAAGAGGTTCGTGGGGTCGTACTTGCCCTTCAGCTGTACCAAGCGCGGATAGTTCCCACCGTAGGTTGCGCGCACGCGTGCGTGATCCTCCCCGGGCGCCGTGTTGACGTAGTACCCATGAGTGAACGGCTCTACCGCCTTCCACACCTCATCGAGCGCCTGGGTATTGCGCGCACCCGCGTTCCGGTCGGTCCAGTCACCCGAGAGCATCACATCGTACGCCGCACGGCGATTCCAGTAGGCCGTGGCGCTTGGATGAATCCGGGCGACCGCACCGCCCAGCTGTGCCAACTCCAGACCGCAGTCGAGGGTCGCTGGGATCGCCTCGAAACGCCGAGTGAACTCATCGAACAGACCGGCGGGTGTGCCGAGCAGGAAGCCGGTCTTCATGTACTCGGAGATCCCGCTGGGGACTGCGACGGGGGCATTGCCAATGGCACGTTGCGCAGCCAGATAGCTCTTTGCAGCAACACTATTGTGCACGGGCGTACCGAGCCGCTTCAGCGGCTCGAGCAAGCGCTCCCCGTCGCGGGGGTCTCCGGAATGAGACACCGCGAGCACGGCGAAGCGCCCGCGTGCCTCGGTGCTGGGAGGCGCGTTATTGACGAGGACGACACTCAGCGTCAGCTCATCGGGAGCGAGCTCGGCGAGCTCCGTTGCAGCAACGAGGAGGCTGCGCGCTTTGCTCCAGGGATAGATCCGCGCCCCGCTCAGCACCGGATGCGCGAGAGGGTGCAGGCGATACTCGAAGCTCGTGACGACGCCGAAATTGCCGCCGCCGCCGCGCACGCCCCAGAAGAGGTCGGAATTTTCGGTCTCGCTCGCGTGCCTGAGCCTGCCGTCCGCGGTGACCATCTCGACCGACGCCAGATTGTCGCACGCGAGCCCGAATGGGCGCATCAGCCGTCCCATCCCGCCTCCGAGCGTCAAGCCGGCGATGCCCGTGTCCGTGGCGGTCCCCATGGTCGTCACGAGGCCCACGGCCTGAGTCTTGCGGTCGACTTCTCCGAGGAGCACGCCGCCCTGCACGCTCGCCAACCGTCGCTGCGTATCGATTTGCACCGCCCTCATCAGCGACAGATCGATCGTCAGCCCACCGTCGCAGACCGATTGTCCGGCAAGGCTATGAGCACCGCCGCGCACCGCGGTCAGCAGCCGGTGCGTGTGGGCAAAGTCGACGGCGCGGGAGACATCGGCGGCATCGACCGCGCGCACGATGAGCGCCGGGTGACGATCGAAGCTTCGATACCAGAGCGCGCGGGCATCGTCGTACCCCGGATCATGCGCGAGGAGCAGCGGGCCTCGAAGGCTCGCGCGAAGGTCCTTCACCTCCGAGGCGGAAAGGAAGATCGGCTCGCCGGAGCCGCCGCGCGCGGCGAGTTCACTGGGAATGCCACCGCTCGTCTTTGCAAACGCCCAGAGCGGATGCGCCGGGATCAATGAGCCGGTCGCGGCCGCAAGCGTGGTGCCGATGAAGCCTCGTCGCCCAATCTTCATGTCTCGACCTCGCGGTGATCTCAAGGGTTGCTGAACACGGCGCCATGCGGCACGGCGCTGCCCTGCCAGCCATCCGGCCAGGCGCGCGTGAAATCGATGGACGCGCGCTCGAGTGTCAGTTTTCCGCTGCGGCGATCGATGCTCGCAAACCGCAGGTGAGTCGAGAGCGCACCGTAACCGGTGATTGCGAGCCGATCGCCGCCCGGCTCGAGCGCGAGCCAATGCGGATACTCATCCGGCGGCAGAAGAATGCGGCTCGCCTCGTGCGGATGCTGCGGATCGTGCAGATCGAGACTCACGATCGCATGGCCGCTCTGCATCGTCTCGACCATGAAATCGCCGGCCACCAGCGGCACCTCGCAGATGCGGTAGCCGAAGTCATAGACGTGCTCGAGCGTCGGGTTGTCGCTCGCCAGGTGCTCGACCCGGAAGAGGCCGCAGTTGAAGGTCGGAACGACGACGGTCCTGCCGTCCGCGAGTGTGCGTGGCTCGGAGGAATCGGCCGCCGCGTCTTCGATCCATTCCTTGGGCTCGGGAAGCCGCATGGTCTTCAGCAGCTTCAAATCGGAGAGGCGCCAGACCTGGGCAACGTGGCTCACCTGAGCGCCCTCCATGTCGGCGCTCCCGGTGACGACGCGATCGAGACGCTCGACGACGGTCAAACTGTACGGGCGCACATTTGGATAACCGGTCGCCGCCGCGGAGCCGGTTCTCACGACCCGCCCCTGTGGATCGAACTCCACCAATCCGCCGGGAGCGTGGTTGAAGCCGCCCGAATACTGAAAGGTCGCGAGCGTGTTCCCGTTGGAGAGATAAACAAAGGAGTGGGGATAGCCGTATGGACCGACGCTGCCGAACTGCCGCGCGAGCCGCGGGTGACGAGGATCGCGCAAATTGAACACGTAGGTGCGGTTCGCGAGCCAGTCGTTCGCGTAGAGCACATCGTTCGGAGGCTCCGCGTAATTCGTGTGATGTGCCATCAGCGCCTGTCCCACGGGGAGCATGGCGACGAGCTTGCCGAATGAGACGCCGGGACCCACATCGAAGACGGCGAGGAAGTCCTTCCCCATGCCCTGGCTCTGATGAAGGTGCCGCCAAACGGCGAGGCTCGCCGGCATCGAGACCGGCATGGAGGCCACGGGATGCTTCACCTCCATGGCCCACACGAACAGATAGTGGCTCGGAGCCTGCGCGAAGGCGGCGAGCGGCGCGAACGCCACGATGAGAATCTGAACCAGGTAGGAAGAGAACGCTCTTTTCATGGTCTTACCGCTTCGCAACAAAATCGCCAATTGTCTGCAACTGTAAGCGCAGCGCTTTGCCGTTCGTCTCAGGAGGCGTAGAGTTGCTGCGATGCGACGACGGGTGCCGTCGCACGCCACCGATCAACAATGAGAAGGCGTCACGGTGGATACGAATCGCGGGGTGGTGACCTCGGACGTCTACCTCGAGGGGCAGGCGGGCTTACAGGTATTCCGTGAGGCGATCGCGGAGACCTCGGACATCGTCCCGCTGGGGGATGCGGCGAGCTTCCGCGTACGAAGCCGGGTGCACCATCTGGGGATCGCCGTGCTGACGGACGTGCGCAGCAGCTCCGTGCAATACATCCGCTCGGCACGGCATGTGGCCCGCGCGGCGTACGATCACTACGAGGTCGCCGTGAATCTCAATGCCGAGATCCGCTACCACTCCGGGCGGCGGTCGGCGAGCGTGCATCCGGGTGAGGTGATCGTCGTGGACAGCACGCGCCCCACGCAGGCCTACATCCACGCACCGGAGGACGCTCTGGCATGCATTCCGGCCCTCTTCGTACCGCGCGCGCTGGTGGCATCGCATATCAGCGCCTCAGTGGACATTCACTTCAGAGTGCTGAGAAGGGGTGACCCCCGGGCGAGGTTGCTGAGCGAGCACGTGGTTCACATGCTCGAAAGAATCGATACTGACCCGCAAGCGCAGTTCGCTCCGACGTTGCCGGTCCTCACGGGATTGCTTGCCGGTCTGTTCGGCAGCAGGGCGCGCTCGCTCAAGGCAGGGGAGGCCGTGAGTCAAGCGGCGCTCGATTCGCTGAAGCGCCTCATCGAGCAGCACATCGACACCCCCGCGCTCTCCGCCGAGCTCATCTGCGCCCGCTCCGGGTGGTCGCGTGCCACGGTCTATCGGCTCTTCCAGGCCGAAGGCGGCCTCGCGCGCTACATCCGGCAGCGGCGCCTGCACTGGGCGTTCCGCGAGCTCATGCGCGGCGGTTCGCCTCGCCGCCGCATCGTCGACCTCGCCATCGATTGTCAGTTTGCGAGCGAGGCGACCTTCAGCCGCGCCTTCCATCGCCTGTTTGGGATGCCACCCGGCGAGGTGCGGGCGCTCGCGGAGCGCGCGCGCAGCGACGCGCCTTCCGGCGCGCCGCCGCCCGCGATCGAAGGCATCGACGATGCCGATGCCATCCGCTGGATCAAGCGCCTGAGCGCCGGTTGACGGCGCCCCGTTCGGCTACTGCCCGCTCGCCGTGAGGCTCAGATCGGGCCGGTAGCGGACGATCGTCACCTGCTCGCTCGCGATGGTGTTGGAGAGTGCGTTCTCGATGGAGAGCGCTGCGGGCGCACCGTAAGCCTGAGTCAGCACCTCGATGTTGGATTTCCCCTCGTGCCCAAAATCGGCGAAGCTGGGATGACCGATGGCGACGGTCACGTCATCGGCATCGCCTCCCGCGACGGTCTCGAAGATCTCGACGGGGTTCGGGCTTGGATTGAACTTCTTTTCCGCCTCGGAGAGTTGCCCGACGGTGGCGAGAAAATCGTCCGCCTTGCCGGGCTTGATTCTCACGTCGATCACTTCCCAGAATTTCGATGGTGTGGAATTGGCCGCAGCGGGACTTCCGAGGTTCGGCATCAGCCGAACGAGCTGGGAGTGGGAGGAGGAGAGATAGGGCTCGACGTCCTTCGCGATGACCGGGCCGAAGCCGGCTTCATAGCTCGGTGGGTTGTCCACGTCCTCCCACTTGAACGGGACGAGGACGTCGATGTTGCCCTCGTCGGGGCCGTACATGGTCTCGTAGGCCGACCAGCCGGTCGTATCCCCGTGACTTTGGGCGTAGGCCGCGAGCTGCTTCATGCCCTGCTCGAACTTCGCCGTCATGCCGGGCTTGACGACCAGAGTCACGACCTCAACGAGGCTGCCCTGATTGTTCTGCGCGAGGGCCGAGAGCGGTGCGAGGCACAAGGCGGCGAGTGGAATTGCTGCAAATTTGAGCGGTCTGATGGCATTCATCGATGGGATCCCCAGAGTTGTTGTTGAAGGATTCGGGCGCCGACAGAGCCGGCGCCCGTTCGCAACCGCGCTACTGACCGCTCGTCGTGAGGCTCAAATCGGCCCGGTAACGGACAATCGTCACCTGCTCGCTCGCGATGGTGTTGGAGAGTGCGTTCTCGATGGCGAGCGCCGCGGGCGCACCGTAGGCCTGAGTCAGCACCTCGACGTTGGATTTTCCCTGATGCCCGAAATCGGCGAAGTTGGGATGACCGATCGCGACGGTCACGACATCGGCATCGCCCCCCGCGACGGTCTCGAAGATCTCGACGGGGTTCGGGCTCGGGTTGAACTTCTTTTCCGCTTCGGCGAGCTGCCCCACGGTGGCGAGAAAATCATCCGCCTTGCCGGGCTTGATTCTCAGGTCGAGCACCTCCCAGAACTTCGACGGCGCGGAATTCGCCGCAGGGAGAGTCGAGAGGTTCGGCAGCAGCCGCACGAGACCGGAGTGGGAGGAAACCAGATAGGGCACGACGTTCTTTACGATCGCCTGGCCGAGGCCGGTCGAATAGCTCGGCGGGTTGTCCACGCTCTCCCACTTGAACGGCGCGAGGATGTCGATGTTGCCGTCGTCGGGACCATACATGACCTCGAAGGCCGACCAGCCGGTCGTGTCCCCGTGACTTTGGGCGTACGCCGCGACCTGCTTCATGCCCTGCTCGAACTTCGCCGTCGTGCCGGGCTTGACCACCAACGTGTACACATGGACCAGGGAGCCCTGATTGTCCTGCGCGAGGGACGAGAGCGGTGCGAGGCACAGGGCGGCGAATGGAACGGCTGCAAATTTGAGCGATTTGACGGCATTCATCGATGGGATCCCCACGAGTTGTTGTTGAGTGGTTTTGAGCGCCGGCCAATCGCCGGTGCTGGTTCGCAACCCCGTAGTTAGACACGCGCTATTCCGCGCCGCTTTGCCGAACGTCTCAAATGGGGGAGAGTGGAGGTTGATTTCGATCCGCGCGCGGAGGGTCGGTGACATTTGGCAACGATAATTGAGCCGGCCGATGCGCACCGATGGGCGCTCCGCGGGGGTAAGATGCTGCGCCCGCTGCCGCCGGGAAGGGTTGAGTACGGCAGCGGACACCGGGTAGGGACTTGCC
>JASHUC010000215.1 GCA_030040235.1 Gammaproteobacteria bacterium
CCGCCGTAGTAGTTCTCGCGCTCGTACTGCTTGAGACGCGCGCGCGTGTTCTGCAACTCGAGCGCGCAGCGCTCGTCGATGGTGAGATAAAGCACTCCCTGCGCTTTCCAGTCCTCCAGTCCGAGCGGATCGACGAGCACCAGCTCCGAGACGTCGCCCGGATACATGAGGGCATAGCGCGCCGCGAGCATTCCTCCCATGCCGTGCCCGACGAGGATGATCGGTCCGGCGCCGAGCTTGCCGAGCAGCTGGCGCGTGTTGACGGCGAGCTGCTGGAAGCTGAATTCGTAGTTGATGGGCTTCGAGGATTTGCAGAAGGCGAGCTGATCCGGCACGACCACCCGGAACCCGGCCTCATGCAGCGCCGCGATGGTCGTCTTCCAGGTCGCCCCGCAGAAGTCCTGTCCATGCAGCAAGACCACGGTGCGACCGGCGCCGAATCCGGCCCGTCCCGCGGGTTGCTTTTTGGCGGGCGCCACGTCCATATAGGCCATGACGTAGGTTTGCGCCTGAGTCTTGAAGCTGTAGAGCCGGACGGGATAGGGGTAGTCGAACCCCTGCAGGTCCGGCCCGAAGGCGAACTGTTTCGAAGCCGCGCAGCCCGCGAGGGCCGCAACGAGGGCGATGATCGGAAATCTCTTCATTGGGTGCGGATGGGGTCCTTCCGGCCCGATCGGCCCGACCCAGCAAGCTCCGTTCCCCTTGCGCTGCGCGCCGGGAACGAGCGCTGCGTGGCGAAAACCGCGTATGCTGCGATCATCTTGAGATCGCTGCTAGGGCCCAGGGCCTCATGAAGGCGTCGGAGCGTGATCCTACCGAGCAAGCTCGGCAGACGGGCGCGCACGAGCTGATCGCCTGCCCCGACTGCGGATTGCGGCAGCTGCTCGGACCGGTCCCCCGCGGATCTCGCGCCGAGTGCCGCCGCTGCGGCAAGCTGCTCGCCCGACCGGACACGGCGCGTTGCGGCGCCGCGCTCGCCCTGCTCGCGACCGCCCTGCTCCTGTGGCTGCCGGCCTGCATCGCGCCTCTCATGATCGTTTCGGCCGACGGCGCAGTCCGTCGCAGCGAGCTCGCGAGCGGCATCGCGGCGCTCTGGACGGCCGGGTTTCCCTCGCTCGCCGTCATCGTCGCGACGTTCAGCATCGTGGTTCCTTCGCTGTACCTCGCTTTGACGATAGCCGTGCTCGCCGGCGTGCGCTCCCCCCGCTCCGCGACCACGCGCCCGAGCGCTGCCGGCGGTTCGGGTCTGGGACGACTCTATCGCTGGTCGCTCGAGATGAGGCCGTGGGCGATGATTGAAGTTTATCTCCTCGGCGGCTGCGTCGCCTACAGCCGCATTCAACAAGTCGCGTTCGTGAGCGTCGGCACCGCCGGATGGTGTCTGATCGGGGCGACGCTCGCGCTGCTGTTCGCGGATGCGGTGATCGACGACCGCAGCATCTGGCAGCGGCTCCCGATCGACACGGCAGGGGGGCCGCACACCGGCCCCGGACGCGCATCGGCCGCCTGTCACGTCTGCGATCTCACGCTGCCCGGCGCTCGCCGCGGCGATCGCTGTCCGCGCTGCGGCGTGCGTCTCATCACGCGCAAGCCGCAATCGATTCAGCGCACCTCCGCGCTCGTGCTGTGCGGGTTCCTACTGTTCATTCCGGCGAATCTGCTGCCGGTGCTGACCGTCGAGCAGTTCGGGCAGCAGCAATCGAACACCATCCTCGGCGGAGTCCTCGAGCTCGTGCGCTACGGACTGTGGCCGCTCGCGGTGATCGTGTTCACCGCGAGCATCGTCATCCCCTTCACCAAGCTCTGCGGGCTCAGCTGCAACCTGCTGCTCACGCGGCGCGGCTCCCGGCGCTTCCTGCGCTCGCGTACCCGTCTGCACCGGGTGATCGACTGGATCGGTCGCTGGTCGAACATCGATGTGTTCATGGTCTCGATCACCCTCGCACTGGTGCAGTTCGGCGCGCTTACCCGAGTGCGAGTCGAAAGCGGCATGATTGCCTTCGCCGCAGTCGTCATCGTGACGATGATCGCGGCCAAATCGTTCGACAGTCGGCTGATGTGGGATGCGGCGGGGGAGCAGACGTGACCCGCGAGGAGGACAGAACCCCCCGCCCGAGCGCAGCCGCGCCGCCGGCAGATCGCGAGTCGGGCGACCTGTCTCCGAGCCGACCCGCGGAGGCCGCGCGCTACGAGCAGGCCGTAGTGCGGGGACACTCCTGGCTCGCGTGGATCTGGCTCGTGCCGGTGTTCGCCGCCGGCGTGGTGCTGTGGCTCGCCGGGCGCGGTCTTGCAGCGCGCGGACCCGAGATCACGATTTCCTTCAGCGATGCCGGCACGCTCGAGGCGGGCCAGACCCCGGTCAAGTACAAGGGCGTCAACGTCGGCCGTGTGAACAGGATCGAGCTCGCCTCGGATGTCTCGCACGTGCTCGTGCACGCGCGGATGTCGCGCGCCATCGAGCCCTTCCTCGCATCCGGCGCGCGATTCTGGATTGTGCAGCCGCGCCTGGGAGCGCAGGGGATTTCCGGTCTGGCGACGCTCGTCTCCGGCGCCTACATCGAGATGTACCCGGGCAACGGCGCACCCGAGCGCAGCTTCACCGGACTCGAGCAGCCGCCCGTGCTGCAAGCGAATACCCAGGGCACCTCGATCACGCTCCTTGCGCCCTCGGCCGGCTCGCTGATACCCGGATCGACCATCACCTATCGGGGCGTCAACGTGGGGGAGATCCTGGGCTCGACCCTCGCGCCCTCCGACAAGCAGGTGCAGATCTACGGCTTCATCCGCGCCCCCTACGACCGGCTCCTGCACCCCCAGACGCGCTTTTGGAGCGCCGCCGGCATCGAAGTCGTTGCCGGTGCGCAGGGCGTGCAGCTGCGAGTGAGCTCCTGGGAACAGCTGCTCGCCGGAGGCGTCGCCTTCGATACGCCGAACTGGGCGCTCGGCGGGCCGAGTAGCGTTGCGGGCAGCACCTTCCAGCTCTACGAGAACCGCACCGAGGCGCTGCTCTATCCGCACGGCACTCCGCTCGAGTACCGCCTGAGATTCGCCGGTAACGCGCGCGGGCTGCAGAGCGGCACGCCCGTCGAGCTCGAGGGCACCTCGGTCGGGGAGGTCACCGCCGCGCAATTGACGTACGACCCGCGCACGAAGTCGCTCTACACCGAAGCGACCATCGCGATCGATGCGAGCGCGCTCAGCATCCCGGGCCTGCCGACCGCCCCCACCGCCTCTCACGCCGCCGCCGTGCGCGCCGGCGTCGTGAGCCTCGTCGCGCGCGGCCTGCGTGCCCAGCTCATCTCATCGAGCCTGCTCATCGGCGAGAAGCTGGTCGCACTCGAGGTCGTCCCGGGCGCAGCGCCCGACCGGATGCGACAGGTCGCCGGCGTGATGCAGATCCCGACCGTGCCCGTTGCCGACATCGACGGTATTTTGCAGAACGTTCAGAACACCGTGAGCCGGCTCGACCACCTGACCGCGGGACCCAAGCTCGGTCATGCAGTCGACCAGCTCGACTCCATGCTCTCGCACCTCAACCAGCTCGCGACTCAACTGCAACCCGAGACCCAAGAGCTCATTGCGAGCCTGCGGGCGACCTCCGAGGCGGCGCAGCACACGGCGCAGGCCGCCGGCGCGGCGTTCGGTGCCAATGGCGCCGCCAATGTCGATCTGCCGCGCCTGATGCAGCAGCTGAACGATGCCGCCCGTTCGGTTCGCGAGCTCGCCGACTATCTCGACCGCCATCCCGAGGCGCTCCTGCGCGGCCGGCGCGATTAGTCGAGCGCGACTGTAAGAATCGCGCAATCTGCCTGACACGCGGCGATCAAACTCGCTGCATAAATTGCCCCGGACTCGACGTCGAAGAGGTGCGCCGGCGCTGCGCCTGCGCGCGAAACTGCGAACCGCACTCAAGGGGAGCCAGGCCATCATGAGGACATCCTTGCGCAAATTCTCGGCCCTGCTGGCCGCAATGGCCGTCACCGGCGCTGCGGCCGTGAGCGCCGCCGCGAGCGCCCCGCCCGTACCTGCTTTCGATCCCGAGACCTTCGGGACGGCGACACCGATCAAGCACCTGGTGGTGATCTACCAGGAGAACGTTTCCTTCGATCACTATTTCGGCACGTATCCGCAGGCGGCCAATCCGCCCGGCGAGCCGAAGTTCTATCCGGCGCCCTTCACGCCGCAGGTGAACAATCTGCTTCATGGCGATCTACTCACCGCCAATCCGAACCTCAATCCGGCCAATGGCACCGGCACCCAGGCACCCCCTTGCGTGCCGGCGACTTGCTCGATCGGTGCCTCCAATCCGTTTCGGCTGGATCTCACCCAGGCCTCCACCACCGATCAGAATCACGACTACACGCCCGAGCAGCAGGCGTTCGACGCCGGGAAGATGGATCTGTTTCCGCTGTACACCGGCACTGCCGGCACCTCCGGTGCCGGCGCCTTCGACACGGCCGCCGTGGTCATGGGCTACTACGACGGCAACACCGTGACCGCGATGTGGAATTACGCGCAGCACTTCGCGATGAGCGACAACGGGCGCGGCTCGACCTATGGGCCGTCCACGCCGGGCGCGCTGGAGGCGGTCGCGGGGCAGACCGACGGCTTTGAATTGGTCCTGGGCAACGTCTCCAGTCTGATCGGCTCGATCTTCATCGACGATGGTCAGGGCGGCTACACCGACATCTCCGATATCGACCCGGCCGGGGACGTGTGCTCGAGTACTTCGGAAACCGGCAGGATGCTCGGCACGAATATCGGCGACCTGCTCAACCG
>JASHUC010000216.1 GCA_030040235.1 Gammaproteobacteria bacterium
CGCTGCGAGGAGGCTCGCCATAGTTTTCTCACACCGCTGCGCGAGACGGGTGCGGAGATCTTCTGGGTGTGGCCGGTCCTCGTCGTCGGACGGCTCGAGGCGATTCTCGCGATCGGCTTCCGGGAAGCCCCGTCCGCGGATGCGCGTATCACGCGCTGCGGCGCGGAATTCGCCGCCCGTCTGGGTGCGGCCCTCTCGAGGAGCGAGCGTGACGAGCGGCTCTACCGCCAGGCCCATTACGATCCGCTCACGGCATTGCCGAATCGGCTGCTGTTCCGCGAGTGTCTTGCGCAGGAGCTCGCGAGCGGCTCGCGGGGCGCGCTGCTTTACATCGATCTCGACCACTTCAAACGCGTCAACGACGGCTTCGGGCACCAGACCGGCGATGAGCTGCTCGCGCTCATCGCGCAGCGCTTGCGCGCGGCGGTGAAGGAAGGCGACCTGGTGGCGCGGCTCGGCGGGGACGAGTTCGCCATCGTGCTGCGCAACGCCAGTGACGCCGCCGCCGCAGGTGCCGTCGCCGGACGTATCGCCGAATCGCTGCATCTGCCGGTCAGCGCCGGCGGCGCCGACCATCAGATTTCCGTCAGCATCGGCGTCACGCTGTTTCCCGGTGACGGAGCGAGTCTCGAGGATCTGGTGCGCAACGCCGACGATGCAATGTACCGCGCGAAGGATCTCGGCCGTGGCCGCTTCACGTTCTTCGAGCGCGAGACGCGTCCCGGGGCGGCGGGCGCCTCCGGCCTGCACCGCGCATTGCGCAAGCGGGAGTTCTCGCTTTTCTATCAGCCGCAGTTCGCGGTCATCGACGGGGCGCTCGCCGGTATCGAGGCGCTCCTGCGCTGGCACACCTCGAGCGAGGGCACCCGGCAGCCGGAGGATTTCGTGCCCGCGGCCGAGGAGACCGGACTCATCGTGGACATCGGCGGGTGGGTGCTCGATGCGGCCTGCGCCCAGCTCGCCGCCTGGCGCGAGCGCGGAACGATGCCGCCGCGCCTCGCGGTGAACATCTCCGCCCAGCAGCTGCGGGACCCGGATTTTGCGCACACCGTGCGGCGCGCGCTGGAGAAGCATTCGCTGCCTCCCGAAATGCTCGAGCTGGAGCTCGCCGCGGGCGTGCTCGCCGATGCCGAAGCTGCCGCGCCGCTCGCGCGTCTCGTGCAGATCGGAGCTCGCCTGGTGCTCGATGACTTCGGCAGGGCATGCCCGCTCAGCCATCTGCGCCGCTATCCCCTGAACGCCGTGAAGATCGATCGGGCGTTGATTGCGCAGCTGCCCCACGATGCCGAGTCCGCCGCCATCGTGGAGACGAGCATCATGATGGCTCACGCACTCGGCAAGCGCGTCGCCGCGCAGGGGATCGAGCGCATCGAGCAGCTGGATTTTCTGCGCGAGCGGCGCTGCGATCTCGCTCAGGGCTTCTACCTCGCGCGACCGCTTTCCGCGGCGGCAATCACCGAGCTGCTCGGTGCGCGCGTATCGAGCTCCGAAGGACGATCGGTTCGCGAGGCGGGCTGAGCGAGCGCCGCGCGCGCGGATTATGTGAGAGCGCGCTCGTATGAGCGGCGCCGCGTACACTTTATGTGCAAGCGCGCGCAGGCTTATGTCCTCTGCAACACGGCGCAGCGAGCACCGTCTGCACGTGGCGACGGCCGATGAGAGTCGTGACACAAATTCTCTCTTGACTGCCAGTCGCGGGTTGCCGACACTCTCTCTCGTGCCAAGAGCAAACCCGTCGAAAGACGGGGACGCAAAGCCACCGGTCTAAAGGACGAGCTCCTACGACGGCGGGGTTGCCACCGGCGATTCGCATTCGGCGGCGCGGGGTCTTCTCCCTCCGGCAGTTCGGCGCCCCTCCTGTTAGAAAGGCGGCCGATATCGTTCCGGGGAAAGCCTATGACCACACCTCGTGTGCAGCCCGCCGCGCGACCGCACCTCGATGCCGCTCCGGCTCCCGAAGGCCCGTTCGTCATCAATCTCTGCTCGTCGACCACACCCGTCGCGCTGACACACCCCCAGGATGCGGAGCTCAAACGGTTCAGCTTCTTCGTGAGCCGGCGACTCGAGGACGGACGCGAGCGCTTCCGCCTGCACATGGGCTTCTTCACGACGCTCCCGGAAGCCGAAGAATGGCTGAGCGTGGTGCGCGAGGTGTATCCCGGGGCATGGGCGGGCGAGGCGCCGGGCAAGCGCCTGGGCGGGAAGCTGCCGGCGCCCATCGCCGCAGGCATGCAAAGCGCCAGCGCCGCGACGCCTGAAACGGCGCAGCGCCTTCGACCCGCACCGCTGCAGCACGCATCTGCCCTTCCAGCTGCTCGTGTCCCTGCGGCCGCCCGTGCCTCTGCGACCGCCCGTGCTCCTGCGGCCGCTCGATTTCCGGCGGCCGCTCGTCCCTCCGAGCAGCCGGCGCGGCCGACTGCAACGAAGCCGCAGACCGGGCACCCTCAGCCACCCACGGTTTTCCCGCCCTCTACCGCGGCGCGGGCCGCTGGACCCACCGGCCCCCAAAGCGTGGCGCGCGCGGCCTCTGGCGGCTCGCCGAGACCCGCGCCCGTGTCACCGGGTGCTCAGCTCGCGAGGGCGTCGAACGTTAGAGCCGTGACGGCCGGCGCGGCGCGCGGCGCCTCGCCGAGCGGCACCGCACGCCCGGCCAGGGCGCCCAAATCGGGCGCCGTCGCGCCGCTGCCGCTCTCCAACGTGCGTGAGGTTCTCGCTGCGCTCGACGAGACGGGCTCGACACAGCAGATGCCAGCGCTCGACAAGATGCCCACGTTCGAGAAGCCTGCAACGGATACGGCGACGGCGCCGAGGCTCTCCGACTCGCAGGTGCTGAAGCTGCTCGAGACGCGTCGCCCCGAGAGGGGGCGCGCGGCGGACGACAGCAGCATCTCCCTGCTCAAGCCGGACGACACCGGAACACGGCGCGAGTTGCGGGAAGCCATCGCGACCAACGCCCCGGTGTCCTTCGCGGTTCAGCTGCTCTGGTCGGTTCAGCCGATCGAAGTCGAGAAGCTGCCGCCGCTTGCGATCTTCAGCGCTTACACGCTGTACACGGTCGAGGGCAGCCGCGAGGGGCGGCGCTGGTATGGCCTGCGGCTCGGATTCTTCGGCGATGCCATCTCCGCCAAGCAGGTCGCACAGTACGTCCGCTCAGAGTTCGCCTCGGTCGCCGTGGTGCCCGTCGGTGCGCAGGAGCGTGGCCGCGCGAGCGCGAACGAGCCGGCTGGGAAAGGCAAGGCCGGGGCGCCCGCGGCCTCCGTACGCAACCAACTGCCGGGCGAGGCGGAGTTCAAGCTCATCGACGAGTCACAAACAGCGCCCGCGGTTGCGCCGGTCACGGCGGCCGCCAAATCCAAAGCGTCCGCGAAGGCTCAAGCCGCCGCGCCCCAGAAGCGCTCGCGAGGAGGCGCGGTCCGCGCACGCGAGAAGCGCTCACCGCAGACGCTCGAGGAGACCCTCGAGATCCTCGGCGCCGATAAGCTCGAGATCGACGAGGGCGGGGGCGATCCGCTGAACGACACCGGAGTGCGGCACCTGAAGGTCGAGATGCGCAGGGAGTCGCCGTTCACGAAGCTTCTCGATCGGCTGGCGGAGCGCGCGCGCAAGCCTCGATAAGCGAATCGAGACGAAGACGATGGGCGCCTGACGGAATCCCTTGTCAGAACGCCGTGAATCCTTCCGTGGAGGCTGCGAGAGCGCCGTCCTGGCGCTACGCTCTGACAAGGGGATTCTGCCAGGCGCTCGTCTACTTCTTTCCGAACAGCTCATCGAGCGCTGCGCGAGATTTGTCGACCTCGGCGGTGTTCGGCGCGATGTAGGCGCCGGCGCGCGGCTTGAAGAAATCGCAGAAGTTCGCGTGCTCCTTGTCGCGCACCTCCTCTGCCGTCGGCTCGCGGCAGTGCTTGGCGACCCGCGTGTCGTAGTCGACGCACATCCGGCAGACGTGCAGCTCGGCGCGGCACTTCGGGCACTCCTCCAGGCGGCGCAGCGGCAGCGTGAGCACCGCGAGCGAGGCGCCGCACTTCCAGCAAACGAGATCGTGAGCCATCGCGATCACTCTACGCCTGGCGCGCCTGTGCCGGAACCTCCGGTACCGCTCGCTCGCGCAGAAACGCAGCGAGTGCGCGGCCGGTGTGCGACTTCGCCTTCCGTGCCGCGATCTCCGCGGGCGTGCCCTGCGCGACGATGCGCCCGCCGCCTTCTCCAGCCTCGGGTCCCATGTCGATGATCCAGTCCGCTTCAGCCATCACATCGAGATTGTGCTCGACGACGACCGCCGTGTTGCCGGCGTCGACCAGCCGATGGAGCACCGCGAGCAGTTTCTCGACATCCGCCATGTGCAGCCCGACGGTCGGCTCGTCGAGCACGTAGAGCGTGCGTTTTTGCATGCGCTCGTCCACGGCCCGGCCCCTCCCCGGGCTGCGCTGTTCGGCTTCCTCGAGCATCGACCGCGGCGCTTTCGGGCGCGCCTCGGATTTCGCAAGCTCGGTCACGAGCTTGATGCGCTGCGCCTCGCCTCCGGAGAGCGTCGGGCTCTGCTGACCGAGAGTCAAATAGCCGAGACCCACGTCCTGGAGCAGCTTCAGCGCGCGGTGCACTCGTGAGTGCGCCCGGAAGAACTCGACCGCAGCGTCCACGCTCATCGCGAGCACATCGCCGATGCTTCGCTCGCGCCAGAGCACCGCGAGCGTCTCGGAGTTGAAGCGCCGCCCGCCGCACGTCTCGCAAACGACCTTCACATCCGGCAGGAAGCTCATCTCGATGGTTTTGAGGCCCTGACCCTCGCAGGTCTCGCAGCGTCCGCCTGAGGTGTTGAAGGAGAACCGGCTGGCGGTGTAGCCGCGAATGCGCGCCTCGGTGGTTGCGGCGTAGATGGTCCGGACGTCGTCCCAGAATCCGACATAGGTCGCCGGGCAGGACCGCGGGGTCTTGCCGATGGGCGTCTGGTCCACCTCGAGTACCCGGTCCACCCTCTCGATGCCGAGCATCGCGCGGCAGCCCACGAGCGGGCCGTTCCCGGCCGGCTCGCTGCGATGCGCTTCGCTGCGGCCGTTGGGCGGCTTGCCGTTGCGGCCCCTCGGGTCGGCGCCGAGCGCGCGCCGGAGATTCTCGTAGAGCACGTCCCGCGCGAGGGTGGACTTGCCGGATCCCGAAACCCCCGTCACGACGATGAGCCGCTCGAGCGGTATGCGAACATCGATGCGGTCGACGTTGTGCAGCTGCACGCGCTCGAGCTTCAAGGCCGGCGTGCGCACGGTCGTTTCACGACGCGGGGTGAGGCGATGCTGGAGTGGGGAGCGAAGGTAGCGTCCGGTCGTGGAGCGCGGATTGCGAATGAGATCCGTGACCGTGCCCGCCCCGACGAGCTCTCCGCCACACACGCCCGCACCGGGCCCGAGATCCAGCACGTGATCGGCGCGGCGAATCGTCTCCTCGTCGTGCTCGACGACCACGAGGGTGTTGTGATGCGAGGTGAGCTCGGCGAGCGAGGCGAGGAGCACGCGATTGTCTCGCGGATGCAGCCCGATGGTCGGCTCATCGAGTACGTAGCAGACGCCTTGCAGATTCGAGCCGAGCTGCGCGGCGAGCCGGATGCGCTGCGCCTCCCCGCCGGAGAGGGTAGGCGCGGCGCGATCGAGCGTGAGATAGCCGAGCCCGACGCGCACGAGAAATGCGAGCCGCGAGCGGAGCTCGGCGGTGAGGTCGCGCGCGATCGCGCGCTCGCGCTCGTTGAGCTTGAGTCTGGCGATGAGCTCGGCCGTGGCCGCGATCGATCGCGCGCTCAACTCGGCGATCGATTGCCCGCGAAAACGCACGTTGAGGGCGACCGGATTCAAGCGCTGACCGCCACATGCGCCGCAGACGGGGGGCTCGCGCTCGTACCAGGCGTTCCACCAGAGCTCCTCGCCCGTCTGCTCCTCCGAGAAGCCCGCCATCTGCACGCCGGTGCCGTAGCAGCTCTCGCACCAGCCGTGCTTGGAGTTGAAGGAGAAAAGCCGCGGATCGAGCTCCGCGAAGCTGCGCCCGCAGGAGGGGCAGGCGCGCTTGGTGGAGAACATGACCGCACGGCGCTCCCCGTCCGCCGGCACGACGCTCACGAGCCCCTTGCCGTAGTCGAGCGCGCGCGTGAGCGCCTCGTGCAGCGCCCCGTCGTTTCTCGCGCTCGCCTCGAGCGTGGCGACGGGAAGCTCGAGCGTGTGCTCCTTGAACCGGTTCAGGCGCGGCCAGCGCGCGGTGGGCAGCAGCGTGCCATCGACCCGCAGCTCCCGGTAGCCTTTCTTCGCCGCCCACTTCGCAAGCTCGGTGTAGAAGCCCTTGCGCGCCACGACGAGCGGCGCGAGGAGGGCGATGCGCCGGCCGCGGAACTGCCCGAGCAATCGCGCCGCGATCGACCCGAGGCTCTGCGGCTCGATGGGCGTGCGGCAATCCGGACAATACTGCACGCCGAGCTTCACGTAGAGCAGACGCAGAAAGTGATAGATCTCCGTGAGCGTCGCGACCGTGCTTTTGCGTCCCCCGCGGCTCGTGCGCTGCTCGATCGCAACCGTCGGCGGGATGCCGTAGATCGCATCCACGTCCGGGCGGGCGGCGGGCTGCACGAACTGCCGCGCGTACGCATTGAGCGACTCGAGATAGCGGCGCTGTCCCTCGTTGAAGAGAATATCGAAGGCGAGCGTCGATTTGCCCGACCCGGACACCCCGGTGATCACCGTGAAGCGGTCGCGCGGAATCTGCACATCGATGCTCTTCAAGTTGTGCTCGCGCGCGTTGTGGATCACGACGGCCTCGCGCGCGCGGGCATCGTTGCCCGCCCGGTACTCGCGGCGCGCCTCGGCGACCTGATCGAGGCGCGGAGCAAGTCCGCTCCAGCCAGGCTCCCCGGCGAGCGAGCGCTCGTACGCCGCGAGTGCCTTGCCGGTGTGCGACCCGGCATGGGCGCGCACCTGCGCGGGGGTGCCGGTGCAGACGATCTGCCCGCCGCGCTCTCCGCCTTCGGGCCCCAGGTCGATGATCCAGTCGGACGCGCGGATGACATCGAGGTTGTGCTCGATCACGAGCAGCGAGTGCCCGGCGGCGAGGAGCTTGCGAAACGCGCGCAGGAGCTTCGCCACATCATCGAAGTGCAGTCCGGTCGTCGGCTCATCGAAGAGGAACAGCTTCCCGCGATGCGAGGTCGCGGCGGGCCCCGCGGAGGCGGCGGCGAGATGGCCCGCGAGCTTGAGCCGCTGGGCCTCTCCGCCCGAGAGCGTGGGTACCGGCTGCCCGAGCCTCACGTACTCGAGGCCGACATCGGCGAGCGGACGCAGGCGCTGGGCGAGCTCGCGCGAGTCGGCGAAGAATGCGAGCGCCTCCGTCACGGTCATCTCGAGCACCTCGGCGATGCTCGCGCGGCGGCCGCCCGCGCCCTCGCGTTTCACCTCGAGCACCTCGGGACGGTAGCGCCGGCCGTCGCAGTCCGGACAGCGCAGGTACACGTCCGAGAGAAATTGCATCTCGACGTGCTCGAAGCCGTTGCCGCTGCAGGTCGGGCAGCGGCCGTTCCCGGAATTGAAGCTGAACGTTCCGGCGGTGTAGCGGCGCTCCTGCGCCGTGGGCTCGGAGGCGTAGAGCTCCCGCACGATATCGAAGGCGCCGACGTAGCTTGCCGGGTTCGAGCGGGTCGTGCGGCCGATCCGGGTCTGGTCCACGAGCACCACATCATCGATGAGCTCCGCCCCGCGCAGCGATTCGAAGGCGCCGGGCGCTTCGGTCGGACGGCCCTGGTGTTTGAGCAGCGCCGGGTAGAGCACATCCTCGATGAGGGTGGATTTACCCGAGCCGGAGACGCCCGTCACGCAGACGAGCCGCTTGAGGGGGATGCGCACCTGGAGATCTTTGAGATTGTGCTCGCAGACGCCGCGGATCTCGAGCCATCGGTTGGCGCGGGCCTCCGCGGTGATCCCCTCGGGCGCGCTCGGCCTGGGCTCCTCCCGGCGCGGCGCGGCCGGCGCGGGCGGATCGACGGTCCTGCGCCCGCTCAGGTAGGCGCCCGTGAGCGAGCGGCTGCAGCTTCGGAGCTCCGCCGGGGCACCGGCGAAGACGATCTCCCCGCCGCGCTCGCCCGCGCCGGGACCCATGTCGAGGATGCGGTCGGCCTCGAGCATGATCTGTGGATCGTGCTCGACGACGAGCAGGGAATTGCCGGCATCCCGCAGGCGCTTCATCACTGCGATCACACGCTGCATATCCCGCGGATGCAGCCCGATCGAGGGCTCATCGAGCACGAAGAGCGTGTTCACGAGCGAGGTGCCGAGCGCCGTCGTGAGGTTGATGCGCTGCACCTCCCCTCCCGAGAGCGTGCGCGACTGACGATCGAAGGTGAGATAGCCGAGGCCCACATCGACCAGGTAGCCCACGCGGCTCACGATTTCCCGTCGCAGCAGCTCGGTGGCCTCATCGAGGGGCGCGGGCAGCTCGAGGCCGCGGAAGAACTCGCACGCGCGCTCGATCGGCAGGAGCATCAGATCGTGGATGCAAAGCCCCGGCAGCGCCTCGAGCGCCGGTTCGCTCCATTGCACCCCCGCCGGGCGGAAGCGCTTGGCGCCCCCGAGCGCACGGTCGGCGAGCTCGCGGTTGCCGAGCCGCCAGAGCAGCGCCTCGGTCTTGAGCCGCGCGCCGCCGCAGGCCTCGCAAGGCGTGTAGGCGCGATAGCGCGACAGCAGCACGCGCACGTGCATCTTGTACGACTTGCTCTCGAGCCATTTGAAGAAACGCTTCGCGCCGTACCACACCCCATCATCCCAGGCGCCTTCACCCTCGATGACCCAGCTGCGCTCGGCGGCGGTGAGCTCTCGCCACGGCCGGTCGAGCGGGATGCCGCGCCGCTTGGCGAAGCGCACCAGGTCGTCCTGGCACTCCGAGTACGACTCGCTCTGCCAGGGCCGCACCGCCCCGTCGCGCAGCGACTTGCTCTCATCGGGAATGACGAGCCCGTAGTCGATGCCGATCGTGCGGCCGAAGCCGCGGCAAGTCTCGCAGGCTCCGACCGGTGAGTTGAAGGAGTAAAGGCTCGGGCTCGGCTCACGGTAGGAGATGTCGCACTCCGCACAGTGCAGATCGCTCGAGTAACGCCACGAAGCGACGCTTGCGGAGGGGTCCGCATCGCCGATGAGGCGCACCACGACCCGGCCGCGCCCGACCCGCAGTGCCGCCTCGAGCGACTCGAGCACTCGGCCACGCTCCGCCGAGCCGGCGCGGAAACGGTCCTGCACCACCTCGAGCACGGTGCTCGGCGCTTGCGCGGTCCTCTGGCGGCCGCGTGCGCCCGAGCGGGATCCCGCGGCTCTGCCGCGGCGGGATGCGCCCGCTCGAGCGCGTGTGGCGGCCGCCTGCGGCGGCTCGAGGGCAAATGAGCCGCTCGGCTCACCCGGCCCACGCGCGAGCTCGAAGATTCGCGTGTAGCCCTGCTTCTCGAGCAGCGCGCGCACTTCGCCTTCGCTGAAGCTGCGCGGCACGGTGACGGGAAAGCAAAGCAGCAGCCGGGGATCGCCCTGCGCCTGGGCGCGCTCGAGGAGATCGGCGTAGATGCTCTCGGGGGTGTCGCGCCGCACCGGCCTCCCGCAGCACTCGCAGTAGAGCGTCGCCGCGCGGGCGAAGAGCAGCTTCAGATGGTCGTTGAGCTCGGTCATCGTGCCGACGGTCGAGCGGGAGGTGCGCACCGGATTCGTCTGATCGATGGCGATGGCGGGCGGAATCCCGGAGATCGAATCCACCTGCGGCTTGTCCATGCGATCGAGGAACTGCCGCGCGTACGGGGAGAATGTCTCGACGTAGCGACGCTGGCCCTCGGCATAGAGCGTGTCGAAGACGAGCGATGACTTGCCCGACCCCGAGACCCCGGTCACGACGACGAGCTCGTTGAGCGGGATCTCGAGCGTGAGGTTTTTCAGGTTGTTCTGGCGTGCGCCGTGCACGCGGATCGAATCGGGCATTCGGATGCGCTACGGTCTCGTGGGTAAAGGGGGCGGGGTCTTCAGCCCCGTCCAAACCCGACATTATAAACCAACGCCTCGCGTGCGCGTGGGAACGGGCGGTTGAGTATCATCCACACGCATGAGCAAGACCGCCGCGCGCAGTCCCATCCCACACAGCGTCCTCGAGATGATCGGCCACACGCCGCTCGTTGCCGTGCGCGGCTTCGATACCGGTCCGTGCGAGCTGTACTTGAAGCTCGAGAATCAAAACCCGGGGGGCTCGATCAAGGACCGCGTCGGCCTGTACATGATCGAGGCCGCCGAGCGCGAGGGGCGCATCGCCCCCGGCGCGACGCTCGTCGAGGCGACCGCCGGCAATACCGGGCTCGGACTGGCCCTCGCCGCGGGACGCAAGGGCTACCGGCTGCAGCTCGTGATTCCCGACAAGATGAGCCGGGAGAAGATTTTTCATTTGAAGGCCATGGGGGCCGAGGTCGTCATGACGCGGTCCGACGTGCCGAAGGGGCACCCCGACTACTATCAGGACCGCGCCGCGCGCATCGCGCGCGAGACGCCCAACGCCTTCTACGTGAGCCAGTTCAGCAACGAGTCGAATCCCCAGGCTCACGAGAAGACGACCGCCCCGGAGATCTGGGAGCAGATGCAGCACCGGCTCGATGCGGTCGTGTGCGGCGTCGGCACCGGCGGAACGCTTACCGGCATCTCGCGTTTCTTCGCGCGGGTGGCGCCCGATGTGCAGATCGTGCTCGCGGACCCGCAGGGCTCGGTGCTCGCTGGCGTCGTGCGTACCGGCAAGGCCGAGCCGACCGGCAGGAGCTGGCTCGTCGAGGGCATCGGCGGGGACTATGTCCCCCCCGTCTGCGACCTCTCGCGGGTGCGCAAGGCGTATTCGGTGAGCGATGCGGAGACGTTCCGCACCTGCCGCGAGCTGCTCGCGCACGAGGGGATCCTCGCCGGCACCTCGAGCGGCACGCTGCTCGCTGCGGCGCTGCGGTACTGCCGCGAGCAGCGCACTCCGCAGCGCGTCGTGAGTCTCGTCTGCGACAGCGGCAACAAGTACCTCTCCAAGGTCTACAACGATTACTGGATGCTCGATCAGGGCTTTCTCACGCGCGAGCGCTTCGGCGACCTGCGCGATCTCATCGCGCGGCGCCACGCCGAGGGCGCCGACATCACGGTCGCGCCCGGGGAAGCGCTGCTCGCCGCCTACGGGCGCATGAAGCTATACGATGTGTCGCAGCTGCCCGTGATGCGCGACGGGCGAATCGTCGGCATCGTGGACGAAGAGGACGTGCTGCTCGAGGTGTTCGAGCATCCGGAGCGCTTCGGCGAGCCGGTGAGCGCCGTGATGGCGAGTCACCTCGTCACGGTGCCGCCCGATGCACCGCTCCCTCAGCTCATGGAGATCTTCAAGCGCGGCATGGTCGCGATCGTGGTGGATCGCGGCGAGTTCCTGGGCCTCATCACGCGCATCGACCTCCTCAACTGGTTGCGCCGGAGAGCTTGATGTCGAAAGAAGACGCCGCGCCCGAGGCGCGCGACCTCGAGTTCGCAACGCGCGTGATCCACGCAGGACAGCGCCCCGACCCGCTCACCGGGGCGGTGATGCCGCCGATCTACGCCACCTCCACCTACGTGCAGTCGAGCCCGGGCGTTCACCAGGGATTCGACTACGCGCGCACGCGCAATCCCACGCGCGATGCGCTCGAGGCGTGTCTTGCGAATCTCGAGAGCGGCTGCGCCGCCTTCGCCTTCGCCTCGGGCATGGCCGCTTCCTCGACCGTGGTCGAGCTCACCGCGGCCGGATCGCACATCGTGGCGAGCCACGATCTGTACGGCGGCAGCTACCGGCTGTTCGAGCGCATCAGGAACCGCTCCGCGGGGCTGTCCGTGAGCTTCGTCGATCTCGCCGACCTCGATGCGCTCGAGGCGGCCATTCGGCCGAACACCCGAATGCTGTGGGTCGAGTCGCCGACCAACCCGACGCTGCGGCTGGTCGATCTGGCGGGGGCCGCCGGCATCGCCAAGCGGCGCGGCCTCATCAGCGTATGCGACAACACCTTCGCGACTCCCTTCCTGCAGCGGCCGCTCGAGCATGGCATCGACATCGTCGTGCACTCGGCGACGAAGTTTCTGAACGGTCACTCCGATGCGCTCGGCGGTGCGGCCATCACGCGCGAGCGCGACATCGCGGAGCGGCTCAAGTTTCTGCAGAACGGACTCGGCGCAGTTCCGAGCGCGTTCGATTGTTTTCTCATCCTGCGCGGTCTCAAGACCCTCGCGGTGCGCATGGAGAGGCACTGCGCCAATGCGCTCGCCGTCGCGCGCTTTCTCGAGGCGCATCCGCGGATCACGCGCGTGCACTACCCCGGCCTTCCGAGCCATCCGCAGCACGAGCTCGCCAAGCGTCAGATGCGCGGCGGATACGGCGGCATCGTGAGCGCCGAGCTCTCAGGCACTCTCGATGATGCGCGGCGCTTTCTCGAGCGCTGCCGGCTGTTTTCGCTCGCCGAGAGTCTCGGGGGCGTCGAGAGCCTCATCGAGCATCCCGGGCTCATGACCCACTCGGGGCTGCCGCCCGAGCGGCGCGCCGCGCTCGGGATCGGTGATGGGCTCGTGCGCCTGTCGGTCGGCATCGAGAGCGCGCAGGATCTGATCGCGGAGCTCACGCAGGCGCTGCGCTCGAGCCCTTAGGGCCGGTCTGCGGCCGGAGGTCCATCATGGGTGAATCCTCGCTCGCCGAACCGCTGCCGATCGTGCTGGTGCCGGGCCTGCTCGCCACGGCACGCCTGTATGCCGAGCAGATCCCCGGGCTGTGGCGGATCGGACCGGTGACGATCGCGCTGCACACACGCGACGACAGCATGAGCGCGATCGCGAAGCGCATTCTTTCCTCTGCGCCGCCGCGGTTCGCGCTCGCGGGGCTCTCGATGGGCGGCTACATCGCGTTCGAGATCCTGCGACAGGCTCCCTCGCGCATCGCGCGGCTCGCGCTGCTCGACACCAGCGCACGCCCCGACGTCCCCGAGCAGACCGAGCAGCGGCGCGCGCAGATCGAGCTCGCCCGGTGCGGCCGCCTCGCCGAGGTCTCCGAGGCGCTCTTCCCGCGGCTCGTCCACACCTCGCGGCGCGGGGACGAGGCGCTGCGCCAGTTGGTGCGCCTGATGGCCGAGGAAGTCGGGCCGGAGGGCTTCATTCGCCAGCAGACGGCAATCATGGGCCGGCCTGATTCGCGGCCGGGGCTCGCGGCCATCCGCTGCGCCACACTCGTGATCGTGGGAGACGGCGATCAGTTGACCCCACCCGAGCGGGCGGCCGAGATCGCGAACGGCATTGCGGGCGCACGGCTGGTGACGGTGCCGGGCTCGGGGCACCTGTCCACCCTCGAGCAGCCGCGCGCCGTCACGCAGGCGCTCACGAGCTTCCTGGCCGGGGACTGAATCCAGGCCGGCGTCCGCAGTGCGGCCGCTGCTTTCGCTCCGGGGTATCATGTGGCAACGGAAGGGGCATGCGGTGCGCACGCGGTCGATACCAATCGCGGTTCTGGGGGTTGCGGTGCTCGCGGCCGCGATGGCGCAGCCGAGCGCCGGTACCGCCCCCTCATCCGGTCCGGATGCCCACCGGCCCGTGGCCGCCGTCCTTCACATCCAGGGCGCCATCGGCCCGGCGACCAGCAACTACATCCGGCACGGCCTCGCCGCCGCCGTAGCGGACGATGACCGGCTGGTCGTTATCGAGATGGATACCCCCGGCGGGCTCGATACGGCGATGCGCGAGATCATTCAGGCGATCCTCGCATCTCCGATCCCGGTCGTGGGCTACGTCGCTCCCTCCGGGGCGCGCGCGGCGAGTGCGGGCACCTACATTCTGTACGCGTGCGAGCTCGCAGCGATGGCGCCCGCGACCAATCTCGGGGCTGCGACCCCGATCGAGATCGGCGGTTCCTCGACGCCGCAACCGTCCCCCTCGGGGCCCTCGTCCGCTGCCGCCTCGAGCGGCAAGTCCGCGCTGCGCGGCTCGGGGCGCAGCGGGTCGAGCTCAGGCAGCGCGAGCTCCGCGGGCGAGGGCAACTCGGGCACGGGCGTCATGCTCACGACCGAGGAGCGCAAGCAGGTCAACGATGCGGTCGCCTACATTCGCGGACTCGCCGAGCTGCGTGGCCGCAATGCCGATTGGGCGGAGCAGGCCGTGCGCGGTGCGGCAAGCCTGCCGGCGAGCGCTGCGCTCGAGGAGAACGTGATCAATCTGACGGCGCGCGATCTGCCCGACCTGCTCGACAGGCTCAACGGGTGGCGAGTAACGGTGCGCGACCGCACGGTCGTGCTCGACACGCGCGGGGTCACGACTCGGGAGATCGAGCCCGACTGGCGCACCCGGCTCCTCTCGGTGATCACCCATCCGACGGTCGCCTACGGACTCATGCTGATCGGCATCTACGGGCTGCTGCTCGAGGGCTACAATCCCGGAGCGATGCTGCCGGGGGTGGTCGGGGCAATAGCGCTGCTCATCGCGCTTTTCGCCTTCCAGATCCTGTCGGTGAATTACGCGGGTCTCGGGCTCATCGCGCTCGGCGTCGGGA
Source organism: Gammaproteobacteria bacterium (assembly GCA_030040235.1). The sequence continues at coordinate 14,554 of JASHUC010000216.1, forward strand.
TGATCATCGGGGAGTTCTTTTTCCCGACCTACGGCTCACTCGGCGTCGGCGGACTCATCGCCTTCGTCGTGGGATCGATCATTCTCTTCGACACCGACATCAACGGACTCAATCTCGCGCTACCCCTCATCGCCGGGGTGGCAACCGCCGGCGCGCTGATCCTCGCCGGGCTCGTCTACATCGCCACGCGCTCGTTTCGCCGGCCCGTCGTGACCGGAAGCGAGGGCATGGTGGGCGCCACGGCCGAGGCGTTCGAAGATTTCACCGAGCGCGGTCGTGTACGCTTCGGTGGTGAGCTGTGGAATGCGCAGACCACCCGCCCGCTGCACGCCGGACAGAGCGTACGGATCGTGCGCGTCAAGGGGTTGCAGCTCTGGGTCGAGCCGGCCTGACGGGAGAGATCGATGCCAACCTTTGCGATCGTCGTCGTCGTCATCATCGTGGCGTTCATCTTCATGGCGCTGCGCGTGCTGCGGGAGTACGAGCGCGGCGTGATGTTCAGCCTCGGCCGCTTCACCGGCGTGAAGGGTCCGGGGGTCATCTTCGTGTGGCCGATCATCCAGCAGATGACCAAGGTGGACCTGCGCGTGGTCGTGCTGCAGGTGCCGAAGCAGGACGTGATCCTGCGCGACAACGTGTCGGTCAAGGTGAGCGCGGTCGTCTATTTCCGCATCGTCGATCCGGCGAAGGCCATCATCCAGGTCGCGAATCCCTTCGAGGCGACGAGCCAGCTCGCCCAGACGACGCTGCGCTCGGTCCTCGGCCAGCACGAGACCGACGAGATGCTCTCGCAGCGCGAGAAGCTGAGTGCCAACATCCAGCAGATCCTCGATCAGAACACGGATGCCTGGGGCATCAAGGTCGCCAATGTCGAGATCAAGGACGTGGATCTCGACGAGACGATGGTCCGCGCGATGGCGCGGCAGGCGGAGGCCGAGCGCGCACGGCGCGCGAAGATCATCAATGCCGAGGGCGAGAAGCAGGCCGCGGATACGCTCGTGACCGCCGCCATGGCGCTGTCGCGCGACCCGCGCGCGCTGCAGCTGCGTTACCTGCAGACGCTGCTCGATATCGCCACCGAGAAGAGCACCATCATCGCCTTCCCGCTGCCGCTCGACCTGATCGCACCGCTCCTCGGGCGCGGATCGCCGCAGGGGTGAGCTCTCCGGCGCGCCTCACGCTCGCGGCGGCGGCCGCGCTCATGGCGGCGGCGACCGTGCTCGGAGCGCTCGGTGCGCATGCGCTCTCGAGCCGTCTGTCGGCCGATCGGCTGCAGGTGTTCGACACCGCCGTGCGCTACCACTTCTTCCATGCACTGGGGCTGCTCGCGATCGGGCTCACGATGCGCACGGGCGATAGCACGCTCGCCCGCCTCGCGGCGGCGCTCGTCATCGCCGGAATCCTGCTGTTCTCGGGCAGCCTTTACGCGCTCACCTTCGGCGCCCCGCGCGCCATCGGGTTCCTCACCCCGATCGGCGGCGTCGCGCTCATCGCCGGCTGGATCGTGTTCGCCGCCGCCGTGCTGCGCGCGGGGTGATCGCGATGAGCGATCCGGTGTCATTCCAGCGGGATATCGGCAGCTGGCTGCGTCCGAATACCTTCGTCGGCGCGATCGGGTACCTCGTGCTGTTCTGCGCGCTCGCCGCCATCGTGTCGCGGGCGCTGCGCATCGCGATTCAAACCGCGGTCAGTCATGTCCCTTCCGAGCATGTCGACCGGACGGCGGCGAATTTTCTGCGCCAGCTCGGCGTGCTCATCATCTGGGTCTTCTTCCTCGCGCTCTACGCGCACCTGATTCCGGATCTGCGAGCGCTCGGAACGGCGATGCTCGCGGGCGCGGGCGTCGCCTCGATCGTGCTCGGCCTCGCGGCGCAGAGCACGCTCGGGAACCTCGTCGCGGGCATCTCGATTCTCATCTATCGTCCCTTCCGTCTGGGCGACCTGCTGCAGATCAGCGCACCGACCGGCCCGGAGATCGGCACGGTGGAGGCGCTCTCGCTCGGATATACGGTTCTCGCAACCCGGGATGGGCGCCGGGTGATCGTGCCCAACAGCCTCGCCATCAGCCAGATCGCCATCAATCTCAATGCCTTCGCGCCGCAGCCGGGGCCGGTCGTCAACTTCTGGGCCGCTCGTGCGGATCTCGCCCGTGCACGCAGCGTGGCGATCGCACTCGCGCATGCGCTCGGCGCACAGAACGTGGTCTGCTTCGTGGTGAAGTCCGAGACGGGCGCGGTGCAGCTCGCGCTGTCGATGCAAGGGACGCCGCCGGAGGTTTCCGCGAGCCTGCCGGATCGGCTGTCGCAGGCGCTCCAGAGCGAAGGCATCGCCGCGCCGGGCGGCAAGGATCCTCCCACGCTCGCCGCGCGCTGATTGGGGTGCGGAGTGCCGCCGAGCCCGCCGATGGAAGAAGAGCGCTCACACCTGTCCCGAGGCGAGCGTCTCTCGGGTCTGCCGATCGATGCGGTGCTGCCGGCGCTGCGCACCGCGCTCGCCGGCGCGCGCACCGCGGTGTTGCAGGCCCCGCCCGGGGCGGGCAAGAGCACTGGCGTGCCGCTCGCATTGCTCGATGAGTCCTGGATGCGCGGTAAGCGCCTGGTCATGCTTGAGCCGCGCAGGCTGGCCGCGCGCGCCGTCGCGCAGCGCATGGCGCGCACGCTCGGTGAGCCCGCCGGCCGCACCGTCGGTTATCGCATGCGGCTCGAGACGCGCGTCTCGGCCGAAACGCGCATCGAGGTGGTCACCGAAGGGGTGCTCACGCGCATGCTGCAGAGCGACCCTGCGCTCGAGGGCACCGCGCTCGTCGTGTTCGATGAGTTCCACGAGCGCAGCGTGCAGGCCGATCTCGCGCTCGCTCTGGCACTCGATGCGCAGGCGACGATCGCTCCGGAGCTCAAGCTGCTCGTGATGTCGGCGACGCTCGAGGCGCGAGCCATCGCGGACTGGCTCGGCGGGGCGCCCACGATCATCGCCGAGGGGCGCTCCCATCCGGTGGCCACGCGGTTCGTCGGCCGAAGCGCGCCCGCGCTGCCGAGCGCTGCCAGGCGAGCGGACGCCGATTCGCCGGAGCGGATCCTCGCACAGGTCATCCGGCGGGCGCTGCGCGAGGAGCCGGGCGACATGCTCGTGTTCCTGCCGGGCGCGGCCGAGATCCGCCGCGTGCGGGGCTGGCTCGAGGGCTCGGACCTTCCCGACTCGGTGCGCGTGCGAGCGCTTCACGGGGAGCTTGCCCCCGCCGATCAGGACGAGGCGCTCGCCCCGAGCGCTCCAGGCACCCGCAAGGTGATTCTGTCGACCAATATCGCCGAGACGAGCCTGACCGTCGAAGGCGTGCGGCTGGTCGTGGACTCGGGTCTCGAGCGCCGCTCCGTGCACGATCCCTCGAGCGGCATGAGCCGGCTCACGACGCGCCGCATCTCGCGTGCCTCGGCGGAGCAACGCTGCGGCCGGGCCGGACGGCTCGAGCCCGGGGTGTGCTACCGGCTCTGGAGCGCCGAGGCCCATCGCGGGCTTGCCTCTCATGGCACGCCCGAGATCCTCGAGGCCGACCTCGCCGCCCTCGCACTCGAGCTCGCGGCGTGGGGCGTGCGGGATGCGGGCGAGCTGAAATGGCTCGATCCGCCAGGGGCGGCGATGCTGGCGAGCGCCCGCGAGCTCCTCGGCCGCCTGGGTGCACTCGATCCGGCGGGCCGCCTCACGGCGCACGGGCGTGCCATGGCCTCCTTGCCCGTGCATCCCCGCCTCGCGCACCTGCTGCTCAAGGGCCGCGAGCTCGGCGCGCTCGAGCGCGCAGCCCAACTGGCCGCCTTGCTCTCGGAACGCGACGTTCTGCTCGGGTCCGGGACGGCAGCCGATGCGGACGTGCGCACGCGCCTCGAGCTGCTCGGGGACGAAGGTGACGCGCAGGCGCGTGACCGCTTCGCCCTCGAGCGGGCACGCCGGACCACGCGCTCGCTCGTGCGGCAGCTCGGCGCTCACCCGGAAGTCTCCGCCGGCCCGCGCTCCGGCGTGCACACCGGCGCGCGCACCGGCGCGACAGCGCAGGCCGGTCTGCTGCTTGCGTTTGCCTATCCGGACCGCATCGGCCGCCGGCGGTCCGAGGAATCGGGGCGCTTCCTTCTCGCCAACGGCCGCGGCGCCTGCTTCGCCGGGCCGCAGAGCCTCGCGCGGGAGGACTTCATCGTCGCCGTGGATCTCGATGACCGGGAGCGGGAAGCGCGCATCCGCCTCGCCGCACCCCTCGAGCGCTCCGAGCTCGAGAAGCACCTCGCCGAGCGCATCGAGACCGTCCGCTCCGTCGTGTGGAGCGAGCGGGAGCAGGCGGTCGTGGCGCGCGAGACGACCCGGCTCGATCAACTGGTGCTCGCCGACAAGCCGCTCCCGGAGATACCCCGGACCGAAGCGCAGGCCGTGATGCTCGAGGCCGTGCGCCGGATGGGGCTCGGGGCGCTCAGCTTCCCCCGCGAGGCGCGCGAGCTGCAGGCGCGCATCGAGCTCGTGCGGGGATTGGAATTGCCCGCGCCCCGTGCGCGTGGCCCGCAGATCCCGGCGTGGCCCGCGGTGGACGACGGCGCGCTCGCCGCGACACTCGAGCGCTGGCTCGCACCGTGGCTCGAGGGAATCACGCGGCGGGGGGAGCTCGCTCGCGTGGATGTCACCGCGGCGCTGCGCGCGCTGCTCGCGCGCGAGCAGCAGCTCGAGCTCGATGTGCTCGCGCCCACCCATCTCGAGGTGCCGAGCGGCTCGCGGGTGCGCATCGACTACCTCGACGAGAACGGGCCGGCGGTCGCGGTGCGTCTTCAGGAGGTGTTCGGTCTCACCGAGACTCCGCGCATTGCCCGCGGGCGCGTACCCGTCACGTTCAAGCTGCTCTCGCCCGCGCAGCGGCCCGTGCAGATCACGCGCGATCTCGCGAGCTTCTGGCGCGGCGCGTACGCCGAGGTGCGCAAGGCCCTGAGGGGTCGCTATCCCAGGCACGACTGGCCCGAGAATCCGCTCGAAGCGGTGCCCACGCGGCGGGTGCGGTCCCGCCCGTAGCCTGCACGAATGCGAGGCGCCACTCCGGCGGCTCCAGAGCTCCGACGATCCTCGTCGGCAGGCTACGAGGGTGCATCACGGGTCAGAGCATCTCCAGAGGTTGGGGCCTGGCGGGCTTCGGAAAGACTCGATCAAGCTCACGCAGCTCCGCCGAGCCGAGGGGGTGGTCGAGCGCAGCCTGCGCGCGGGAGATGCCGTGGCGCTCGGCGAAGGCGCCGAGCGCCGGGTTCTCGAGCAACCGGCCCTGCTCGAAGGGCGAGTACGCCATGAGCGGAATGCGGCGCTCGCGCAGCCACCTGGCCGCGTTGCGCGGGTGCACCTTGCTCACGAGGAACACCTCGTCGCGCCGTCCACTCAACGCCTCCCCCACGAGCGTCTCGGTCGAGCCCTCGCCGTAGAGCTCCGCCGTATCGATGAGGCTCACGCCGAGATCGATCGCGAGACGCAGCGTTGCATTTTCCGTGCCGCGGAGCGGTCGCAAAGCTGTCACGACGCCGGGCGAGAGTGAGCACTCAGCATGACACGCGCGGTGCGCGCGCGGCTCGTGCGCAGTGCCTCGGGCGCGACTCTTGCTTGATTCCACCTTCCACCTTCGAGCAGCTAGCAGATGGACAGCCTCGTCATCGACCTCGAGATCACACCGCAGCGGCTCGGGGAGCTGATGCGCTGGCACGGGACGGACGAAAGCAATCTGCCGCCCGCGCATACTCTGCAAAATCTCTCGCGCGATACGGTCGCGGCGCTCTGCGAGCTGCAGCGCCATCGCGAGTCCATCGAAGAGCTGCGCGCCGCGATGGGGCGGGCTTTCTGGGCGGCGGATCTGCGCGAGGTCCGCACCGCTTTGCTCGAGGCCCTCGGGCCGCCGCCGATGGAGCGGATGGAGCCCGAAGGCGCCTAGCTCGGCGTTTTCTTGAAGTCCTCGTCGCGCAGGTTGAAGAGGCGCTTCTTGTCCTCCTCCGACATGGGTTGGGAGAAGTTCGCGAGATCCTTGCCCACCTCGGCTCCGCGCTTGACCGCGGGGCGCGCTCCGACCGCCGCGAACCAGCGCTTCACGTGCGGAAAATCGTTGAGATCCTGTCCCTGCCAGTCGTGGCGCACCACCCAGGGCCAGGCGGCGATATCGGCGATCGAATACTCGCCCGCGAGGTACTCGTGCCTGCCGAGCTCGGTATCCATGACCTTGTAAAGCCGCGCCACCTCGGTGCGAAAGCGGTGCATCGCGTACTCGATCTGCTGCGGAGCGTAGCGCAGAAAATGGTGCGCCTGCCCCGCCATGGGGCCGAGCCCGCCCACCTGCCAGTAGACCCAGGCGAGGACCTGAAAGCGGCCGCGGGTATCGCGCGGCAGGAGCCTGCCCGAGTTCTCGGCGAGGTACTCGAGGATGGCGCCCGACTCGAACAGCGAGAAAGGTCCCCCGGGCGCATCGTGATCGACGATCGCCGGCATCTTGTTATTCGGGCTGATGGCGAGAAATTCGGGCTTGAACTGGTCACCCTTGTTGATGTTGACCGGAATGACGTTGTACTTCATTCCACACTCTTCCAGCATGATGGTGATCTTCTTGCCATTGCCTGTCGGCCAGAAATAAAGATCGATCATGGGGAGAGCCTCACCGTAGCGGCATTGGATCAGCGGTCCATGCTGATGACGATCTTGCCGAAGAACTGGTCCGATTCCATGAGCTCGTACGCGGTCTTCGCATCTTTGAACGGAACCACCCGGTCCACCACCGGCTTGACGTGATGCTGCTCGATGAACGCGTTCATCGCTTCGAAGTCCGCACGCGAGCCGACGTAGATCCCTGAGGCGGTTGAGCCGGTGCCGAGCAGGTCCATGACCGGAATGTCCCCGCCGAAGCCGCCGAGCCCGCCGATGAGTGCGACATCACCGCCGACGGCGAGGCTCTTGAGGGCATGAGGCAGGGTATCCTTGCCGCCCACCTCGAGGACCTGCGTGACCCCGAGACCGCCGGTGAGCTCGCGTACCGGCTTCTCCCAATCCGGCGTCTTCTTGTAGTTGATCGTGCCGAAGGCTCCGAGCGCCTTCGCGCGCTCGAGTTTCTCGTCGTGCGAGCTCGTGATGATTACCCTGGCGCCCGCGGCGACCGCGAACACCAACCCGAACGAGGAGACACCGCCCGTGCCCTCGAGCAGGACGGTATCCCCGCGCCGCAGATGGCCCGCCTTGAATAGCCCGTTCCAGGCAGTGACGCCGGCACAGGGCAGCGTCGATCCCTCCTCGTAGGTCAGACCGGGCGGCAGCTTGACGAGACCCTGCTCGTCGAGCGTGGCGTACTGGGTGAGCATCCCGTCGTATTG
>JASHUC010000217.1 GCA_030040235.1 Gammaproteobacteria bacterium
TCATCGCCTCCGGGCAGGGGGCATCGCTCGCGAGTGTCTCGAGGAGCAGGCGCCGCGCTTGCAGCGCGAGGGCGCGATTGCGCGCCATGACCTCCGGCCAGCCGCCGGGCAGCAAGGATGCCATCAGGCGCAGAGCCTCCGGAATGCAGAGCCACGCCGTCGGGTCGGCGGTTCCGACCCAGTCGAACTCGGCGCGAAGCCCGCCTTCGTAGCCATGACTGATCACCGATGGATGGATGCCACTCTGCCGGTCGCGGCGCACGTGCAGGAAGGCCGCGCCCTTTGGGGCGCAGAGCCATTTGTGAGCGTTGCCCGTGTAGTAGGCGGCGCCGAGGTGCGTGAGGTCGAGGGGCACCATGCCGGGAGCATGTGCACCATCGACGAGGGTCTCGATGCCGCGCACCCGCAGCTCACCGACGAGTTGCGCGATGGGAAGGACCAAGGCCGTGGGACTCGTGACATGGTCGAGAAGGGCAAGGCGGGTGCGGCTCGAGATGGACGCTAGAACCGCCTCGACGATCTGCGCTTCGCTGCTCACCGGAAAGGGCAGCCGCGCGACGACGATGCGGGCCCCGGTTCGCGCCGCGACGAACTCGGCGGTTTTGCGACAGGCCGCGTAGGTGTGATTGGTCAGGAGCAGCTCATCGGCGGGCCCCAGGGATAAGGAGCGCAGCACCGCATTGACACCGCTCGTTGCGTTCGTGACGAAGACGAGATCCGCAGGATCGCAACCGAGAAAGCTCGCCAGCTCTCCTCGAGCCGCATCGAGGCGCGCCGGCAGGGTGCCATCGAGAAAATCCACGGGCTCGCGCTCCATCTCGAGCCGCAGCGCCGTCTGTGCCTGCATGACGGCGCGCGGGCAGGCGCCGAAGGATCCGTGGTTGAGGTAAGTGACCGAGGGATCGAGCGCCCAGAGCAACGAAAGATCGTCCCGTGCTTCCACCCCTCGTAGGATGGTCGAGTTCTCGGGCGAAGGCCAGATGCTCGGCCGAGGGGCCGAAATTGAAGAATTCGTGCGGGGTCTTTACCATAACGCCCATCATCGGCGCCGAGCCGCGCGACGAATACCATCAGACGACGGCTCCTCGCGATTCGATCGAACACAACGGGGTGCTCCATGAAGAACCGTCTCATCGCAGCGCTTGGCGGCGCAGCGCTTGCCACACTCATCTTCGGGTCCGCGTTCGCCGATGAAGGGATGTGGACTTTCGATAATTTCCCCTACGCGACCGTCAAGTCGAGACTCGGCGTCACGATCGACCCGCAGTGGCTCGATCACGTGCGCGGGGCCGCGGTGCGGCTCTCGTCGGGATGCTCGGCATCGGTCGTGAGCCCCGACGGGCTCGTGCTGAGCAATCATCATTGCGTGCGCGAATGCGCTCAGGAGCTCTCCTCTTCGAGGGTGGACTACATCAAGAGCGGTTTCATGGCCGCGACGCACGCCGACGAGCGACTTTGCCCCGGAATGCAGGCCGAGATTCTCACCTCCATCTCGGATGTGACTGCGCCGGTGCAGACGGCCACCGCCGGGAAGACCGGGGAAGCCTTCATCAAGAGTCGAGACGGGGCGATCGCAGCCATCGAAAAGCGAGCCTGCGAGGGACGGGAAACGAAGTTTCGCTGTCAGGTCATCTCGCTCTACGAGGGCGGGCAGTACAAGCTCTACACCTATCGCAAGTACTCCGATGTGCGGCTCGTGATGGCTCCGGAGATGCAAACGGCATTCTTCGGCGGAGATCCGGACAACTTCAATTTCCCGCGTTACGACCTCGACTTTTCCTTCGTGCGGCTTTACGAGGGCGGCAGGCCCGTCGCCACGCCGGACCATCTGCGCTGGTCCTTCGCCCCGCCGAAGCCGGACGAGGCCACTTTCGTCGTGGGGAATCCGGGCTCGACGGACCGGCTCTTGACCGCCGAGCAGCTCGAGTCGATGCGGGACCTCTCTCTGCCCTGGCTGTTGATCAGACTCTCCGAGCTCCGGGGCCGCCTGATCCGTTTCAGCGAGGAGAGTCCCGAGCACGCCCGCATCGCGGATGATCTGCTGTTCGGCATCGAGAACTCCTTCAAGGCGCTCTACGGGCGGCAAGAGGCGCTCGTGTCCTCGAACATCATCGCGATGAAGCATCGTGCCGATCAGGAGCTGCGCGCGCGCGTTGCGGAGGATCCCAAGCTCTCGCAGTCGATCGGTGATCCCTGGTCCGAGATTGCCCGAGTGCTTCCGGCGTACCGCGCGCTCGCCATGCCTTACGATCTCGAGGAGCGCAACGCAGGGCTGGGGAGCGATCTGTTCAGCTATGCACGCGCCATCGTGCGCGCCGCAGAGGAAAAGCAGAAGCCCAATGGCGATCGGCTTCCGGAGTACACCGACAGTCAGCTGCCGCTGCTCGAGAAGCGAGTGCTCGACTCTGCGCCCGTGTATCCGGATCTCGAGCAAGTGGCGCTCGAATTCTGGCTGTCGAAGCTGCGCGAGTACCTGACCGCGGACGCACCGGCAACGCGCACTTTCCTGGGGAAGGATTCACCGGAAACGCTGTCGGCTGCGCTCGCCAAGTCGAGGCTCGCCGATGCGCACTTCCGCAAGCAGTTGTGGGACGGCGGAATCGCAGCGGTGCGAGAGTCGGACGATCCGTTGATCCGCTTCGTGCTGCGGACCGATCCGAGCTCCCGCACGGTGCGCAAGGAATACGAGCAGCGCGTCTCAGGTCCCACCGGTCGCGCGGAGGAGAAGATCGCGAAGGCGCGGTTCGCCGTCTACGGCACGAGCATCTACCCCGATGCGACGTTCTCGCTCCGCATCTCTTACGGCAAGATCGCCGGCTGGATGGAAAATGGCGCCGAGGTGGGGCCCTTCACGCATTTCGCGGGTCTGTGGCGCCGTGCGACGGGACAGTTTCCGTTCAATCTCACGGCGCGGTGGGAGCATGCGGAGAAGGAGGTGACTCCCTCGACCATCTTTGACTTCACCACCACGAACGACATCATCGGGGGCAACTCCGGGTCCCCGGTGGTCGATGCCAAGGGCGAGGTGATCGGCGCGATCTTCGACGGCAACATCCACTCGCTTGGAGGCGATTTCGGCTTCGACCCCAGCGTCAACCGCTCGGTTGCCGTCTCCACCGCCGCGATCAGTGAAGCGTTGCGCCACATCTACCACCAGCCGCAGCTGCTGAAGGAGCTCGGAGCCGGGTGACATCCGATGCGGCCACTTCCGGTGTGCCGCATCGATTTCCGGCCGCCTCGGCGCTCGGCTTGAGGTGTTCGTCGAGGAAGCGCTGGACCGCCGTGTAGAGGTGCCTCTTCATCTGGGGTGTGGAAAGCCCGTGCTTGCCGCCGGGATAGGTCATCAGCCGGAACTGGACGCCGCGCGTCTGAAGCGCCGACATGAGGCGCGTCGAGTTGATGAACAGGACGTTATCGTCGGCCATGCCGTGCGCGAGAAAGAGCGGCGAGCGCAGACCATCGAGCGCCGAGAAGACGGATGACTCCTCGTATCCGCGCGCATCGTTCTGCGGCCGTCCGAGGTAGCGCTCCGTGTAGGCGGTATCGTAGAGGCGCCAGTCGGTGACGGGCGCCACTGCCGCTCCGGCGGCGACGACGTCGGAGGCCTTCGCGAGCAACATCAGCGTCATGTACCCCCCGTAGCTCCAGCCGAACACCCCGATGTGGCTGCCATCGACCCACGGTTGGCTCTGCAGCCAGCGCATCCCGGCGACCTGGTCGTGCACCTCGACTTCGCCGAGGCGGCCGTAGATCGGGTCGGAGAAGGCGCGGCCGCGCCGTGCCGAGCCCCGGTTGTCCAGCTGGAACACGACGTAGCCGTGCTGGGCCATGTACTCGCGAATGAACTCTCCATCCCAGCGGCGTTGGACCTCCTGAACGGTCGGGCCGCCATACACCTCGACGAATACCGGGTAACGATGTGAAGGGTCGAACCCCGGCGGCTTCATCAGCAGGTACTCGAGGGCCTGGCCGTCCTCGGCACGGATCTGGCCGAACTGCGGTGTGACGTGCCGGTCGCGATAGGGCCAGTAGGGGTGCGCTGGGTTCAAGGGATTCGCCTCGATCCAGGCGAGGCGATGTCCGTCGGGGGCGTTGATGCTCACCTGCGGCGGAGTGTCGGGGTCGGAGAAGGTGTCCACGTAGAGCGCCACCCGGCGCGCATCCGTCGCGAATTGCGCTTCGTGCCAGCCGTCGCGGCGGCTGATCCGGCGCGGCGCTGCAGCGTTGCCTCCGTCGAGGCGCACGGTGTAGATCTGCTGGTCGATGAGGGCGTCACGATTGGAGGCGAAGTAGACGACGCCCGCGTGCTCGTCCACGGCGAGCAGCTCGTCGACATTCCAAGGGCCCGAGGTCAAGGCATGGCGCAACCGGCCGTCGAGTCCGTAGAGGTAGAGGTGCTTCATGCCGGTGCGTTCGGAGGACCAGACGAATGCAGGCTCGCTGCGCAGAAAGTGCAGATCGTCCGATAGATCGACCCAGGTCGATGAGGTCTCCGAAACGAGCGGCCTTTCTGCGAGCGTAGCTGCATCGACGAGCACCAGATCGAGCCGCTTCTGATCGCGCGACAGACGCTGGAAGGAGAGCTGCCGCGCGCTCGGCAGCCACTCCACGCGTGCGAGGTAGATGTCGGGGTTGGCTCCCAGGTCTATCCAGCGCGTCGGCCCGCCGGCCGGCGAGACGAGGCCGAGCTGGACGCGCACATTCGGATCGCCCGCGGCCGGATAACGCTGCTCGACCACATCGACATGATCGGCATAGATCTCGAGCCGCCGGGCGATCGGCACCGGACTCTCATCGAAGCGCTTATAGGCGATCGCGGAGTCATCGGGTGCCCACCAGTAGCCGCTCGACTGATCCAGCTCCTCCTGCGCGATGAACTCTTGCTCGGCGTTGTGAATCGTGCCCCCGCCATCACGGGTCAAGCGGCGCTCCGCCCCGTTCGCAAGCTCGATGACCCAGAGATCCTGGTCGCGGACGAAGGAGACGTAGCGCCCGCGCGGGGAGACCTTTGGGTCGAGCACGGCATCCCCGCCGTGCGTCAACTGCCTGACCTGCGCGCCGGTGCGGGCGTCGAGATCGGCGAGATACAGATTGCCGCCGAGAGTGAAGAGCACGTGCCGGCTGTCCGGAGCCCACTCGTAGTTCACGATACCGTGATAGTCGGCGATGCGCTCGCGTTCGCGCCGCTCCCGCTCGGCTGAGGAGAGCTGCTCGACCGGCACGAGCTTTTTCGAATCGACGCGCAGCTTCAGTGAGTGGTCATGCAGGTCGTAGGACCACAGGTCGAGTTGGTGCTGATCGGTCGCGCGGCCGCGCAGCAGCGCGACTCTGGAGCCGTCCGGGGAAATCTTGACCTCGCGCGGCGTCGGCCCCGAGAGGGCAGGATCGCCGAATATCCGCTCGATCGTGAGCTGCCCGGCGGCCGCGGGTGCGACGAGCGCGCCCAGAGCGATCGCGGTGAGGGCAATCGCCGCCACAGTGGTCGCGCTCGGAGTGGCCGCGAACCGGGCAGGAGCTCGAGGCAGAGGAGGGTAGCGCATGGAGGTGAGCTTACCGCCCTGCCCAGTGATGCGCTCGAAAAGCATGCCTTCAGAGGCAGGTCAGAGCCGGTCTTCGATGCGGATTCGCGGTGCTCTGCGGGTGCCGCGCCGGAGCCCGGACCTCGCGCTTCGAGCGCATCGCGAGTGATTGGATCACGGCGCAGCGGTAGTCAAAGTCCGGCGTTCCGGTAGAATCAATCGCCTGGTCGCGGCTTGCCGATATGCGACCATGCTCATAGCGTGCGCGCCGGCGCGTGGGCAGTGATATGGCTAGGTGGCAGAGTGGTCATGCAGCGGCCTGCAAAGCCGTGGACGCCGGTTCGATTCCGACCCTAGCCTCCAGAACCCCGTCTTCCGCGGTCCTCGCGCATCTTTCCCAGCTTCCCAGCGCTCTTAATTGCTCTCAATAGCTTGAAATAGCAGGCTATTTCGTCCGGGGCTGTCCAACGGTGTCCTTCCGCAGCCCCGCTTGGACCTGGGGTATCTCGGTGGGGTATGTTCCCGCGCACTGGGGTATCTGGGCGCAAAGTGACGCAACTCACCGAAGCCAGAATTCGCTCCGCCAAGCCGCGCGAACGCCCGTACAAGCTGTTTGACGAGCGCGGGCTCTTTCTGTTTGTGACGCCGACGGGCGGTCGACTGTGGCGACTCCGCTATCGGATCGGACCGCTCGAGAAGCTCATTTCTCTCGGCGCGTATCCCGATGTGACGCTCAAGCGTGCGCGCGAGAAGCGCGACGAGGCCCGCAAGCTCGTCGCCGACGAGATCGATCCCAGTGTCGAGCGGCAGGCAAGGCGCGCGGCTTGGGCAGCCGGCCGCCTGTTCCGCTACGCGGTTGCCAGGGGCCGTGCGCAGCACGATGTGGCCGCGGATCTCAAGGACGCACTGGCGCCTGTCAAGTCGCGCAACTTTGCCTCCGTGACCGACCCCGTCCGGGTCGGTGGGTTGATGCAGGCAATCGACGGCTACAGCGGGCATCCAGTGATGGCACTGGCGCTGAAGCTGGCGCCGCTCGTCTTCGTTCGTCCAGGCGAGCTGCGTGGCGCCGAGTGGTCGGAGTTCGACCTGCAGAGCGCGGAATGGCGCATTCCAGGGGCGCGCATGAAGATGGGCGAGCCGCATATCGCGCCGGTCTCGCGCCAGGCGTTGGTGATCGTGCGCGAGCTCGAGCCTTTCGCGAAGGGGGGGCTCCAGGTCTTCTGCGTGGGACCACTCGTCCTGCTTGGACGCCTGTGGGCCTCGTATGGCAACGGTTCTGATCGGATAACAGACTTTGCTAAAGTCTGCTATACTGTCGGCAGTTGTCTCGGGAGGCACGATGGATGAACGTTTCTCTCACGCCGGAGCTGGAAAGGTACATTCGGCGCAAGGTCGCAACGGGGCTCTACAACAACGCGAGCGAGGTGATCCGCGAAGCCCTGCGGCTTCTGGTAACCCGGGAAGGCGACGCGGAAAAGTACGCTCGGCAAGCGTCTCCACGGAAGGGTGAGGTACTTACTAAATTGGCCGGGCTCGAAAAGGCCTTGCGCGAGCGGGGAATCCAATCAGCAGCTCTGTTTGGTTCGGTCGTCCGCGGAACGGCGCGCGCTGACAGTGACATCGACGTCCTGGTCGACGTCGCTCCCGGTTCTCGATTTAGCCTCGTCGATATGGCTGGGACGAAGGAATTTCTCGAGAAGCAGTTAGGTCGCAGCGTCGATTTGGTGACTCGCGAAGGGCTCAGCCCCGATATCCGAGCTCGCGTGCTTCGCGAAGCAAAGAGTGCCTTCTGATGGAGAAGGATCCCGCCATCTACATCCGTCATATCCTCGAGGCCATCGCCAACATCGGCGAAGACACCGCCGGCTACAACTTCGAGAAGTTTCGTACCGACCGGCGTGCGCGACAGCTGGTCGAACGGAATCTCGAGATCATTTCAGAGGCTAGCCGACGCCTTCCAGCCGAGCTGAAAGGCCAGGAGCCGTCCATCCAGTGGCAAGCCATCGCCGGTATCGGCAACATTCTGCGCCACGATTATCACGAGACCTATCCGACCGTTCTCTGGGAGACCTGCATGAAGGACCTGAAGCCGCTCAAAGACGCAATTGGCCATATCGCTACCAGAGTCGGTGCCGTGCGGCGCCGGAAGGCGAAACGCACGTAGCCTGCTCCGCTAACGCCGTCGGGTAGTTGAATTCGCCAGCCTGCCAGCCATCGTCCGGGTCGAGGAAGTTTCCCCAGACCGCCCAGCGGGAGCGGTCGGGCCTGATCGCGCTGAACACCCAGACGGCGGCGACCCCGAGAGGCGGAATAACCAGCTCCGACGGCGCGGACTTCCTTGAGCTGCGTCGGAGCGAACGATTGAGTTCCATCTCTCACCCACGTCGCGACGGCGTCGTAGTCCTCGTCCTCGCAGTGAGCCGCGCCGAATTTCTGACCCGTTACTTCGCTCACTCCGTAGCAGAACAGGCATGCCTGCCGCAGCTCGCGGACGTTGCGGAGGTCGTTCGTCCGCATGCGTTTCGCCCGCGGGTCTACGTCGGCCGAAGCGATCGAGCGCTCGATCGTCGCCATGTCCAAGAGGACCGGCCGAGGGTCTTTGTAGCGCAGCCGACTGAAGGTTCGCAGGTTGATCTGGTGCATGCGCGAAAATCGTAGCCGACGTCAACCACAGACCTTTCCCTTTTTGCTCACTTCGCTACAGCCTACTTCGGCCGAGAGACCGGTGCCAGTCCGAGCGCATCGGGGCGAAAGCGGCACTCCGGCCACACAGTCGGCGATTTGGTATTCCCGGAAGTCGACGTTCACAACGTTCAATCGATGACTGGATGTTGTTTATTGACGCCTAGCTACTTTCTGGCGCAAAAATGACGCGCCTTTCTGCGGCGATTTCCGGCGCCGCGCCGGCGTTTTCTGCACGAGCGTACCTGATCCAAAGGCGTGAAGACATCTGGAGCACCGCGGCGGATGCGCGGTGCTTGACGAGACGGCGCTGTGCTGTTACCTTAAGACTCTATGAGTAGTAAGGATAAGCGCCTCCACGAGCTCGAAGACGCGGCGGCCTCGATGGTGCAGGGGTCGCTGTCGGAGTCGACGCGCCAATGCGGGGACCCCTCCTGCGCCTGCGCGCACGACCCAGCTTATCGCCACGGTCCGCACCTTTATTTCCGCTACAAGTCCGAGGGCAAGGTGCATTCGGTGTATGTGCCGAGCGAACTGGGTGAGACGATGCGCGAGGCGCAGGCCGCTTGGCATGAGTTCCAGCAGATCGGGGCGGAGATTTCCGCAGAGAACCGCGAGCGACTTTTGAGCTCGCTCGAGCGCGAGAAGCAGCTGGTGCGTGCCCAGCGCTCGCGCAAGCAGGGGAAAGGCTGAGTTGATCGAGCCCTCGTGTCCGCAGATTTCCTTCGCCGAGGGCCTGATCGATGAGGAAGTGGGTCCCTTGTGGGAGGAGTGGATGCGCCAGGTCGATCAGCTGCTCGCCGATCGGCAGCTGGTGCAGATCGTCTACGAAGCTCTCGCCCGGCGCTGGCCGAACAGCCGCACCCGCGGGCTGCCGGCAACCCCGGCGGAGGTCGTGTTGCGGCTGCTGCTGCTCAAGCACATGCGCAACTGGAGTTATCGGGTGCTCGAGCGCGAGGTGCGCGCGAACCTGGTGTACCGGCAGTTCACGCGAGTGGGAGCTGAGAAGGTTCCCGATGCCAAGACCCTCGGTCGGCTGGCCCTGGCGCTCGGCCCCGAGATCATCGAGCAGATCCATCGGCGAGTGATCGCCATTGCGTGCGAGAAGGGCATCGTGCGCGGCCGGCGGCTGCGGGTGGACACCACGGTGGTGGAGACCGACATCCATTACCCGACCGACAGCCCGTTGCTCGGCGATGGGGTGCGGGTGCTGACTCGTGCCATGAAGCGCATCACTGAGATTGCCGGCCGCGCGGGCACACGCCTTCGTGATCGCACCCGCGCCGTGGGTTATCAAGTCAGGCAGATCGCCCGCTCGAGCCGCAGCCGCGTGCCCCAGGGTCAGGAGCGCCTGAAGGTCTGCTACCGCAAGCTCCTGTACCACAGCTGACCAAGCCAGGCGGCCTCGGGGCAGTAGTTCTCCCTACCGCCATTTTCCGACCTCGTCGAAAACATACCGATGGGTAGTCGCGGGCTCGGCTAGGCGAAGTAGACCCGGACGGATATTGAAAAGGGGAGCGCCGGCAGCGCACGAAGCGCTCTGCCGGCGCTGTCGCTGACGAACTTACTTCGTCGTAACGCTCTTTGCCGCGTTTTTGATCAACTGGGCGACGGCTTCCGCCTGCGAAACGTAGATCGCGTGGCTGCCCTTCACCTCGACGACGCTGGAACCCGCTCGCTTCGACATGGAGCGCTGCGCGGGTGGAGGGATCATTCGATCATCCGTTGAGACAAGATACCAGCTCGGTTTGGTCCGCCAGGCTGGCTGCGTCACCGCCCCATTGAGGGCATCGACGCCCCAGGGTACCTGCGAGTTCGCCATGAATTCCGCCTTCTCCGGCGCCACGTCAGCCGCAAAGCTGGCGGCGAACTTGCCCCTGTCGAGCAACAGGAAGCCCTGCTGCGGTGGGAGGATCGGGGGAACTGGCGCACCCGGGGGAGCGTCCTTGATGATCGAGCCCACCGATTCGCCACGGTCCGGCGCAAAGGCAGCGATGTAGACCAGGCCCGCAACGCTCGGGTCGTTGCCGGCTTCGGTGATGACCGCTCCGCCGTAGGAATGGCCCACCAGAATCACCGGGCCCTTCCGGTCCGCGATGACGCGTTTGGTCGCGGCCACATCGTCGGCGAGTGAGGTGGTCGGATTCTGCACGATGCCCACGTCATAGCCGTCCTTCCGAAGAATCCGGTAGACCTCCTCCCAGCCCGAACCGTCGACGAACCCGCCGTGAACCAAAACGATCGCCGCGCGAGCGGGACTGTTGTTGTTGAGCATGGCAATTCTCCAAGATGTGATGTGTATCGTTCCATGCGTCCGACTGTCATTCGTCAGAGCTCATGGCCACTCTTCTACGCCTCTCTGCTATGAATCTGAAGTTCAGAGTACTCAATAAATTATGATAAAGTATCAATAATGGACGTTAGCACCCGGCAGCTGCGTGCCTTTCGGCTGGTGGCGCAGCATCGCAACTTCACCCGTGCTGCCGAGGCGCTCTTCATCACGCCATCGGGACTCAGTGTGCTGATCCGAGAGCTCGAGGGTCGCGTCGGATTTCGGCT
>JASHUC010000218.1 GCA_030040235.1 Gammaproteobacteria bacterium
CTCGAGCAGCGCCTCGACGGGTGCCTGGTGGCTCATCTCCGTCTCGATCAGGCCCGGAGCGACGCAGTTCACGGTGATCTGCCGCGTGGCGAGCTCGAGGGCCAACGCCTTCGTCGCGCCGACGATGCCGGCCTTGGCGGCGCTGTAGTTCACCTGCCCGCGGTTGCCGGTGAGACCCGAGATGGAGGAGAGGGTGATGATCCGGCCCGGGGCGCGACGCCGCACCATCGGCATCACGAGCGGCTGCAGCACGTTGTAGAAGGCGTCGAGGTTTGCCGCGACGACGCGGTCCCACATCTCGCCGCTCATCGCCGGAAACACCGCATCGTCGGCGAGGCCGGCGTTGCAGACGACCCCGTAGTAGGCGCCGTGCGCCTCGATGTCGGCGCCGAGGCGCTCGCTGCATTGCGCCCGGTCGGTCACGTCGAATTGCAGCACCCGCGCCGCACGCCCGAGGCGGCGCACCTCCGCCTCGACCGCCTCGGCCTCGGCGCGGCGCTCCCGGCAGTGCAGCACCAGATCGTACCCGTCGCGCGCGAGCCTGAGCGCAATCGCACGGCCGATGCCGCGGCTCGAGCCGGTGACGAGGATGCTCGCGCTCACGAGCGGGCGCGGTTGCGAAGCGCGCACAGCTGCGCGAGATTGTCGAGCCCGCGCCGGGGCTGGGCCACGAAGGGGTTGCTGAGATCCCACGCGTAGCCGGCGAGCACCGAGGACATCATGCCCCGGATGTCCGAGGCCCCTGGATCGCTGAAGAAGATCTCCTGCAGCCGGCCGTCGTACCAGGCGTTCACGAATTCCCGGAAGCAGTCGATCCCGACGCGCAGCGGCCGCTCGAACTCACCGTCCCAGTCGACCGCCGAGCCCCTCAATTGCCGATCGAGCACTTGGGCGGCCATGCTCGCCGAGCGCACCGCGATCGTCACCCCCGAGGAGAACACCGGATCGAGGAATTCAGCGGCGTTGCCGAGCAATGCGAATCCCGGCCCATGCATCGCGGACACATTCGCGGCGTACCCGACGCTCTCGCGCGCGGGGGTGTCCCAGTCGGCATGCTGGAGCAGCCCGGCGAGCCTTCGATCCTCGCTCACGAGAGAGCGCAGCCGCTCGGATGCGGTCCCGGCGTAGCGGTCCAGGAACTCCTTGCGCGCCACGACGCCGACCGAGGCGCGACCCCGGGCGAACGGGATGAGCCAGTACCAGACGTCGTGGTGCTGCCGATGAACCGCGACGAGGAGCTTGTTGCGGTTGAAGGCGCTGGCCGGGATGTGATCGGCCACGTGAGTGAAGATCGCGTTGCGGACGGGAAAGCCCGAGGGTCGCTCGAGTCCCAAGAGGCGCGGCAGCGTGCGCCCGAAGCCGCTCGCGTCGAGCACGAAATCGGCTTTGATGTGGTCCTCCGCGGAGGGGCCGCCCGCAGCGCGCGCCGTGAGCTCGGCGCCGCTCTGCCCGCATTGCACCGCGACGATCTCGGTCCCATAGCGGATCTCGACGCCCTGGCGCTCGGCCTCATCGGCGAGGAGCTTGTCGAAGGGAGCGCGCTCGACCTCGTAGGTCGAGACGCGTCCGGGGGTGAAGCCGTTGCGGAACTCGAACTCCCCGTACTGGTCCCCGCGGCTGAACGCCGCGCCGTCCTTGTATTGGAAGCCCGCGCCATCGACCGCCTCGAGCATACCGGCCTCCGCCACGAAATCGAGGCAGTGCACGAGCAAGCTCTCTCCGATCGCGAAGCGTGGAAAGCGCTGCCGCTCGAGCACCAGAACGTCGCGGCCGAGGCGCCTGAGCAGCGCCGATGCGATCGAGCCGGACGGACCCGCTCCAATGACGACGACCTCTCTGCGCTCGCTTGCGGTCATGCGGAGCCTCCCCCGCGTGGAGCGCACTCCTCGCTCACCGGATCACGCCAGAACGGATAGAAGTTGAACCATTGCAGAGGCTCGAGCCGCACGTAGTGCGCGAGCCGATCGGCAAAGCGCTGGGCGTGTACGGTGATCGCAGCCTCGCGCTCGGCGCGCGGCAGGGCGATCCGTTCTGCGAAGGACTCGAAGTACACGTGGTTGTGACCCGCGCGCCGCAGACAAAACAAGAGGTGCACCGGACACTCGAGCAGCGCCCCGAGCACGTAGGGTCCGACCGGCAGGGGCGCAATGCCGCCGAGGAAGCGTACATCGACGGTGCGCCCGCCGTGCACCGGAACGCGATCTCCGGAGATGACCACCCACTCGCCGCGGTCGATGCGCTGCTTGAGGGCGAGCGCGGTCGCCGCGCCGAACTCCCCGACCTGCAGCAGCTCGATCTGCGGGGCGCCGGCCATCGCGAGCACGCGGGTGAAGTACGCGGCATGCCGCGTGTGGGTGAGCACATTGAGACGCACGCGCCTGTTGAGGCTCGCCAGCGCCCGGCACACCTCGATGTTGCCGAGATGCGAGCCGATGACGAGCACGCCGCGCTCGGCGGCGGCGGCGGCCCTCAAGCTGCCATGGTCCTCGAACCTCACCTGCTCATAGTCGAGCCGTCCGGACCAGGCGTCCAGCTTGTCGCGAACGGCGTGTGCGAATGCGACGAAGTGCCGGTACGCGCAAGCTGCATCGGGCTTGAGGCCGCATTCGGGAGCTTCGCGCGCGATACGCCGCAGATAGTCGCGGGACAGCGCTCGGGCACGGCGTCCGAAGAGAAAGAAATAGAGCGCCGCCGCGTACACGACCGGAGTCGTCAGGGGCCGCCCCAGCAGCCGCAGGCCGAACACCATGAGGTGCATCATCAGAAGCGAGCCGCGCTCGCGGGTGCTCGCCCAGCTCGCCTGGATGATGGCGCCTCCCGAGCTCATGCGAGCTTCCGGGTGAGCAGTGCCGGGAGCCTCGCGAGCATCCCGGCCAGTAGCCGCAGCTGCAGCGCGACCATCCGGACGTTGTCGCGCACCAGCCGGAAATGCGAGATCCCATCGAGGGGATAGGTGACCGGGGTCGCGACCCAGCGCAGCGGGACGCGGCGCCAGCAGAGCCGCACCAGGATCTCCACGTCGAAGTCCATGCGGGCACCGATGTGCTCGCGCCCGAGCAGACGCATGACGGGCTCGAGCGGATACACCCGGAAGCCGCACAGCGAGTCCGGTATCTCGAACGAGAGTGTCTCGAGCCACACGAGCACGTGCGTGAGCCAGCGGCCGTAGCGCCTCACGCTCGGCATGGAGGCATCGAAGATCGGCCGGGCGCACACCAGCGCCGCGGGATGCGAGCGTGCCTCATCGATCAGGCGTGGAACGTCCGCGAGCGAGTGCTGGCCGTCGGCATCGATCTGCAGCGCGTGCGTGAAGCCCTGGCTCGACGCCGCCTCGAACCCCGCGATCATCGCTCGCCCCTTGCCACGATTGGCCGAAAGCCTCACGAGCCGGGTCTCGGGGACCTCCCCGGCGAGCCGCTCGAGCTCGCGCGCGCACGCGGGCTTCGACCCGTCGTCGACCAGCACGCACGGCAGCTGCGCGGCGCGCACCGCTGCGACCACGCGGGCGATCGTGCGCTCGTGGTCGAAGACCGGAATGATCGCGCACGGGAGAAAATCGGCCGCCACCGCCAAGCGCCCCGCCGCCCCTCAAGCTCGCATGAGCCGCTCGACGGCCTGCGCGAGCTCGGCGACCGTGCGCACCGACCTGAAATCCTGCGCCGAGAGCTTCCGGCCGGTCGCCCGCCGGACCCGGTCCACGAGATCGACGGCATCGATGCTGTCCACGCCCAGGTCATCGGCGAGCCGGGCGCCCGGGGTGATGCGGGAGGGGTCGAGCCGGAACAGTTCTACGAGCGAGGTGCGAATCATCTCGTATGCGCTCTGATCCTGCGTTGTCATTGCGGACCGCCCAGCCTCCCTATCCTGCGTGCGCCTCATCATGCGTGCGCGTCGACATCGTCAGCCGGTCCGGCCCCCGGGGGCGCACTCCGCCGCGAAAATCCGCAGCAGCTCCTCGTTGAACGCGCGGGCTGCGAGCGGCGCGGGGGCACTGCGCCGGAACGGCTCCGGATCGACATCCGCGCCGGCGCGCAGCGAGAAATGCGCACGCCGGTCCGGGATGCGGTACCAGGGATCGCTCTTCGCCAGCGTCGGCGGACTGCACCGGATGTGCACGGGCGTCACCACCGCCGCGGCCCGCACCGCGATCGCGGCTGCTCCCCGATGAAACTGCAGCGGCCGCCCGGGCACTGTGCGCGTGCCCTCGGGAAATATTATTACACTTTGTCCCCGGCGGAGTGCATCCGCGGCGCGCTCGATCATCCGGTCGGTCGGGGCGTTACTCACGTAGCCTGCGGCGGCGACGGGCCAACGGGTGAGGGGATTGCGCCACAACTCCTGCTTGACGATGCAGTTCGAGCTCGGTGCCGCGGCGAACAGGAACACCACGTCGATGAGCGTCGGGTGGTTCGCGAGAATCAGCTGCCCGGGTCTGCCGAGCCGCTCGAGGCCGTCGAGCTCGAACGAGAGAACGCCCGTCGCGCGCATGAAGCCGGCAAACCAGCGCATCGCGCGGCCGAGCGCGCGGCGCACGGCGAGCTCGCGCGAGCGCGCGGGCAGCAGCCGGCTCGCGGGTGCGACGAGCAACGCGAAGCCGGCGCACCAGAGGCCGAAGACGGCGAAGCACAGGGCGGTCGCCGCGAGTCGCCGCCAGTAGTGTTCGCGCCGGACCTCGGCATTTGAGAGCTCGCTCACGCGCCAAGTATTGCATCAGCGCGCGATGTGCCGTAACGTGCGCGCGCGTTGGGAGTCACAGCGCGCGGCCCATTCGACCGGGAGGTGGGGCGAACCGATGAAGAAACGCAATGGATCGCCTGCGGCGATTCATCACGAGCCGCGCCGCAGCGCGCGCCGACCCCGGCAACGCGGGGAGAGGGCCCCAAGCGGGCCACCTAAAGCGTCGCTCGACGGCGACCCTGGGCCCCGCCTTCGGCGCGTCTCCGAATACCTCGAGAAGAATTTCCCCGATTTCTTCGCCGAGGCTCGTTTTCAGGTCGGCGACGACGATTACTTCCTCTACGCCCGCTTCGGGCAGTACCTCGCCCGGGCCATCGAGCAGAACCGGGCCCCTTTGGCCAAGATCAATCGCGGGTTCACCGTCCTGAACAAGATGGCGCGCGCCTCCGCCAAGTATCCGCACATCCGTCAGCTGCTGGTTTCGGGACCGCTCGAGTACATCGTCGATGCTCCGAAGGCGCGCCGGCTCGCGCGCAAGCGGCTCTCGCCTGTCGCGCAGAGCTACCTGGAAAGTCTCTGCGAGTGAAAGGCTGCGGTTGGCGTGATCGACCGTGCGCGAGAGCTGCGCGAGTTCTGGTTCGGGCGTCTGCCGCTCACGGCGCCGCGCCTCGCCGAGCGCATGCAATACTGGTTCGGAGGCGACGAGCCGGAAGAGCAGCGAGCCCGTGATCGCGAGCTCTCGGCGCGCTTCGAGAGGCTCGTTCTCGAGGCGGCCGAAGGCAAGCTCGACGCCTGGGCCGACAGCCCCCGGCGCCGCCTGAGTCTCATCCTGCTGCTCGATCAGCTGCCCCGCAATCTCTACCGCGATAGCCCCCGGGCATTCGCCACCGACGATCGGGCGCTCGCGCTCGCGCTGTCCGGCATCCAGTCAGGCGGCGACGCCGCACTCGATGTCGTCGAGCGGATCTTCTTCTACATGCCGCTGCAGCACGCCGAATCTCTCGAGGCACAGGACGAATCGGTCGCCGCCTACCGGCGGCTCCTCGAGGAGACGCCGCCGGAGCTGCATGCCTCGCTCGCGAACGTGCTCGAGCACGCCGAAGCGCACCGCTCGGTCATCGAGCGTTTCGGGCGCTTTCCGCACCGCAATCGCGTGCTCGGACGCACGACCACGCCTGAGGAGCGCAGGCACCTCGCGAGCGGCGCCTACCCGTAGAGATGGCGTTCGAGCTCCTGCAGCCGCCGCTCGAGTAGCTGCCGGGTCTCGAGCAGCTCCACGAC
This sequence comes from Gammaproteobacteria bacterium, assembly GCA_030040235.1. Next base: position 5,959 of record JASHUC010000218.1, read on the forward strand.
GAGCGCCGCGCCGCTGGCGTTGAGGCCGAGATCGCGCATGAGGCGCCCCGCCGTCCGCAGGCGCGGCAGGGCCGTCGCCGGGAATTGCCATTGGCGTGGGGCAGGACCACGCGGCGCCGCGACTCCAAGCTCCGCGAGCTCCGTCATCGCTTCGAGGGTGAGGTCGCAGAGCTGGCAGAGCGTATCGATCGTGAGCCAATCGCTCTCGCCGAGAAACTGCACTTCGAGTCGCTTGTGGGTGTCGATCATTGGCGTCGTCTCTAAAGACCTGCGCGCGGATCGAAGGCGAGCTCGCGCCGCATCTGCTCGTACAGCGCACGAGCCGCGGGGGAGTCTGCCGGCGGCAGCGTCACCTTCAGCACCACGTACTGATCGCCGGGAGGCTGTCCAGGAAGACCCCGGCCTCGCAGGCGCAGCTTGCCGTCGGGCTGCGACCCTGCGGGGATTCGCAGCTCCACGGGGCCGCCGAGCGTCGGTGCCGTGACGGTCGCTCCGAGCGCGACCTCCCACGGGGCGACGGGCAGCGTGAGGGTGACATCACGCCCGGCGAGCTGGAAGGAGCGGTGCGGGCGCACGTGCACCTCGAGGTAAAGGTCGCCCGCGGTGCCGCCGCCCGGCGCGCTCTCGCCCTGCCCGGCAAGCCGGATGAGCTGCCCGTCGGTGACGCCGGCTGGGAGCGACACGCGAACGGTATGGGTTGCGAGCTCCACGCGGCCGTCGGCGGTGACCTGCGGCCGCTGCAACTCGAGCATGCGCGTGCCGCCGCGGTACGCCTCCTCGAGATCGATATCGAGCCGCGCATGATGGTCCCGCCCGCCCCGGACACGCGTGCCGCGGCCAAAGGGGCTCGCACCGCCGCCGAAGAGCGAGGAGAAAAAATCGCTGAATCCCTGCGCCCCGCCATCGAACTCGAACTGAGCGCCCCCGGGGGCCTCGCCCGCACCGCCCCGGAACTCGAACCCGCTCGCGAAGTCCGGTGGCGGACGGAACGGCTGGCCCTGCTTCCACTGCGAGCCGAGCTGATCGTAGGCGGCGCGCTTCTCGGGGTCCTTGAGGACCTCGTAGGCCTCCTGCACCTCCTTGAACTTCTCCTCCGCGTTCGGCTCCTTGCTCACGTCCGGGTGATACTTGCGGGCGAGCCTGCGGTAGGCCTTCTTGACCTCCTCTGCAGTGGCCGTGCGCGCAACGCCGAGCGCTTGGTAGTAATCGCGGTATTCCATGGGGGCCGGGCTCGCCTCGGGAGGCGCGCTCATCATGGGGACGCGCAGCAGCCGATTTCAATAGCGCCGGCGAAGCGGCATGGATCTTGCAGAAAATCCGCGGCCGATCTTTCCCAGCCCGACCGGCCCGCATGCATCTCTCGAGACCGCCCCCTCTGCGCAATCTGCGCGCATTTTGCGTCGCGGCTCACCACCGCAGCTTCAAGATCGCCGCGGACGAGCTGTTCCTCACGCCCTCGGCGGTGAGCCATCAGATGAGAGAGCTCGAGGAGGCGCTCGGGGTGCGCCTGTTCGAGCGCAAGACGCGCGCCATCGAGCTCACCTCGGCCGGGCATTCGCTGTTCGATGAGGTCGCGCCGCTCCTGCAGGCGATCGACCGCAGCCTCGCGCGTTTCGTGCGCCGCAACCGCCGCCTCGTGCTGCGGTTGTTGCTGCCGCCGTTCTTCGCGACGGAGCTGTTCATCCCGCGCATCGCGAGCTTCTGCGATGCACACCCGGACATCGACATCCAGGTGGACACCCACGATCCGCGTCCGATCGCTCATCCGCCGAGCGCCGACGTCTCGGTGCTGCTCAGCGACTCGGTCCCGCAGGGCCTTTCGGTCTCGCGACTGTTCTCGGTCTCGCTCGTCGCAGCCTGCGCGAAGATGCATGCCGATGCCGTCGCGCGCCTCGGCACGAACGTCTTCCGCGAGATGGCGTTCATCGTCCACCGCTCGCGCCCGTTCGCCTGGGCGAGCTGGGCGCAGGAAGTCGGACTCGAGGCGCCGGAGCCCAAGAACCTGATCGAGCTCGACACCATGATCGCCGTGGTGCGCGCCGCCGAGCGTGGCGTCGGCATCGCGCTCGTTCCGGAGGCGCTGTGCGGTGCGTGGTTCGAATCGGGGCGGCTGGTGCGCATCTTTCCCGTGGAGCTCGCGACCCACGACGATTACTTTCTGGTGACGCGCCTCAAGGATGCGCGCCGGCCGGAGGTGCTCGCGATGACCGACTGGGTGCTGCGCAATTGCACGCATCTGCCCAATATGGGGCAGAGCCCGACGATTCGCACCGTCGCCATGCACGCCGAGCCTGAGGGGGGCGAGGCAGGCGCAGCGCCCGCCGACCCCGCCACCCGCCGGCGGCGATGAGCTTCGATCAACCATCGCTCCAAAACTTTTCGTTTGTCCGGGATGCGCGCGGTTTCTATCGTTTGTCGCACGCTCGCGAGCCGTGAGCGCTTCAGCAAACGACACCGAGGAGACTGCGATGAGAAGATTCTTCAGGAACGCCGGACCTGCAGCGTTCGGCCTGGTGGTTCTGGGCTCGATGACGGCGGGCGCGGCCGCGCGCGTCGAGCCCGCCGCACACAAGCTCGCGCTCGTCGCCTACGTGGACGGCCCCGCCGGCGAGGCTCTGCTCGCCAAACGCTACGGTACCGTCCTCGAGCGGCTCGCCGCACACGCGCCGTTCGCAGATGCGGTCCCGGCGAGCACCAATCTGTGCGTCGCCTACATCATGACGCGTCACTGGCCCGCGGCGGATGCGGCCTGCGACGCGGCGCTGCGCGAGGCGCAGCTCGATGACCCAGAGCCCACCCTGGCCGCACGCCGCGTGCGCAACGAGGAGGTGGCCATCGGTTATTCAAACAGAGCCGTGCTGAAGCTGATCGAGGGGCGCGCCGCGAGCGCGGCCGACGACTTGGCGAAAGCGCGCAGGCTCTCGAGCGCGAGCTTCGCTTCGCAGAATCTGAGCGCTGCCGGAGCGCTCACGAGCACCTTCACGGCCGCGATCGAGGCGCCTCGAAGCTCGGCCGCCCGAGCGACATCTCCGTAACGGGTCCGTAGCGTCCGAGCGAGGCGCGAACGCGCGCCGCATCGGCGATGAGCACGATCTGGGCGCGGGCCGGATCGGGAAACGCCTCGAGGATCACCCGTCGCGCATCCTCCGGGGTCACACCGCGCAGCGCCGCCTCGTAGCCGCCGATGTACGCGGGCGTGAGGTGATAGACCTCGAGCTCCGCGAAGGCGGCCGCCCAGTCGGCGGCCGTTTCGAAGGCGAGCGGATACTGACCGAGCACATAGGCGCGCGCCGACTCGAGCAGCGCGCGCGACACGCCGCCGGATTTGAGCCGAGCGAGCGTTGCGAGCGCAAGGTCGAGTGCCTCTGCCGTGTGGTCCGTCTCGACCAGCGAGCGGATCGCGAACTCCCCGCGCACTGCGCCGCGCACGAAGCTCGAAGAGGCCTCGTAGGAGAGACCCGACCGGATGCGCAGCGCGCTGTTGAGCAGCGAGGTGAAACGCCCGCCGTAGAGCGTATTGACGAGCTCGAGCGCCGCGCGCCGCCGATAGCGCCGGTCGACCCCGAGCGCGCCGATCCAGAAGTAGCTCTGCGTCGCGCCCGGAAGATCGATGAGGAGCACACCGCGCCGGCGCGGGCCGCGGGGGCGAGGGAGCGGCGGGAGCGGCTGCGCCGCAGCCCGCCATTCGCCGAATGCCTTGGCCGCCGCGCGGGCGAGCCGCGGTGCGTTCACATCGCCCGCGAACACGAGCGCGAGCCGGTCGGCGCCGAAATGGCCGCGGTAGTAGCGCACCACGTCCTCGAGGGTCGCCGCGGCAAGCGATTGCTCGCTTCCGCAGACCGGCCGCCCGTAGGGATGACGGCCGAACAGGAACGCCCGGCCGTAGATACCGAGCAGCTCGGCCGGGTCGGAGTCCTTTGCCGCCTTGATGAGCTCGATCTGGCGGGCGCGCAGCTTCTCGAGCTCCGGACCCGACCAGCGCGGCGCGAGCAGCGCATCCGCAAGGAGCTCGAGCATGCGTCCTTGATGCTGCGAGAGGAATTGTCCGCCGACCGCGATGTGATCCGGGGCCGTCGCTGCGGCGAAGCTGCCGCCCACCTCCTCGACCGCCTCGGCGAATGCGAACTCGTCGCGCCCGGCCGCACCTCTTCCGAGCAGCCCCGCAGCCAGCGCACTCACGCCCGCCTTGCCGGGCGGGTCGCCGCGAGCGCCTCCGGGCAGCACCGCGCAGAACGCGACGAGCGGCACGTCGCGATGCGGCACGATGATGAGGCGCACGCCGTTCGGTAGTGTCCAGCGGCCGTGAAGCGGCACCCGCACCTCGTGCGCGCGCCGCCGCGCGGCTCCGGCGCGCGGTTCGGCCGAGCGTGTCGCGGCCTTGGGCTGCGGGCGGGTCGTCATCGCCTGCGCCGGGCGCCGAGCGGGTGAAGCACCCCGACGGTTCTGCGCCGCGGATCGAGCACGGTGCGCGCCGCCGCTCGGATCTGAGCCCGGGTGAGCGCCGCGTAGCGCGCCGGGACCTCGAACAGGGCGCGAAAATCCCCGCGCAGCACCTCGTGCTCGCCGAGCAGATGTGCCTTGCCGTCGAGGGTGGCGAGCTGCCGGAAATGCTGCGCGGCCGCGAGATTCTTCGCGCGCGCGAGCTCGGCCTCCGTGAGGCCGCGCTCGACGATGCTCGCGAGCTCCCGGTCGAGCGCGCTCCGTACCGCCCGCGGGTCGGCGCCCTCCGGCAGCGTCACGTGCAGCCAGAACAGACCCGGGTCGAACCCCTCGTGCCACTCGCCCGTCACCTCGACGGCGACTCTCAGCTGCTCGACGAGCAGCCGGTGCAGCCGCGATGCTTCACCCTCGACGAGCGCGATGAGCAGCAATCGCACCGCCGGGCCGCGCGCATCGTGTGCCGCCGGCGCCTTGTACGCGTACTGCAGCAGCGGAGTGCGTCCCTTGCGATGCAGGGTAACGCCGCGTTCCCCGAGCTGCGCGGGCTCGCGCACCCGCAGCGCCGGCGGCGGATCAC
>JASHUC010000219.1 GCA_030040235.1 Gammaproteobacteria bacterium
ACCATCCGCATCTCTTCGCGCTCGCCGGGCTCGAGTGGCAGACGCTCATCGTCACGCACGATGAGGAGCCCCTCGCGCCACACGACCGGACGCGGCGCCGCGAGATAGAGCGGCACCACCGGAATGTCCTCGGCGCGCGTGTACTGCCACACATCGAGCTCGGTCCAGTTCGAAAGCGGAAACACCCGCAGCGTTTCGCCCTTGTTGATGCGGGTGTTGTAGAGCCGCCAGAGCTCCGGGCGCTGATTGCGGGGATCCCAGACGTGTCCCTTCGAGCGGAACGAGAAGATGCGCTCCTTCGCCCGGCTCTTCTCCTCATCGCGCCGCGCGCCTCCGAATGCCGCATCGAACCCCCATAGATCGAGCGCCTGCTTGAGCGCGTCGGTCTTCATGATCTGCGTGTGCAGCTGCGATCCCGAGCGGATCGGATCGATGCCGCGTGCACGACCCTCCGGGTTGGTATAGACGAGGAGCTTCACGCCGTAGCGCGCGGCGATGCCGTCGCGGTGGCGAATCATGTCGCGGAATTTCCAGCCGGTATCGATGTGCAGCAGCGGAAAGGGAGGCTTCGAGGGATAGAAGGCCTTGAGCGCCATGTGCAGCATCGCCCCCGAGTCCTTCCCGATCGAATAGAGCATGACCGGATTGGCGAGCTCGGCGGCCACCTCGCGCAGGATCTCGATCGACTCGGCTTCCAGGCGCCTGAGATGAGGTGACAGCATCGCGCTCAGCTCTGGATCGGCCGTGGCGTCAGTGTTCCGCTCGCGAGGAACCAAGAGTTGCGAAATTGCGGCTTGCCGTAGCGCAGTGCCGCCCCATCAGGGGTGAGCACGGAGCCGCCGGCCCCGAGCAGCACGGCGTGGCCGGCCGCCGTATCCCATTCCATCGTGGGACCGAGACGCGGATAAAGATCCGCCCGACCCTCGGCTACGAGGCAGAACTTCAGTGACGAGCCGATCGATATGCGCTCGTGCACGCGGTAGCGCGCCAGATACGCATCGGTCTGCGCAGAGGAATGCGAGCGCGATGCGACCGCGGTGATCCCCTCAGCCGGAACGGGCCGCACGTGAATGGGCACTCGCGGCGGCGTGGCCGGCCCCTGCGCATCCCGCTCGCTGCGGAAAGCCGCCCCCGCGGCGGCATTCGCCGCGTACATCCTCTCGAGCGCCGGCGTGTAAACGACACCGAGCGCCGGGATCCCATCGCGCACGAGCGCGATGTTGACCGTGAACTCGCCGCGCCGGGCGATGAACTCCTTCGTTCCATCGAGCGGATCGACCAGAAAGAACTCCCCCCCGACCACCGGGACTCGACCGGCGGCGACCTCCTCCTCGGCAACCACCGGCGTCCCCTGCGCGCAGCGCGCCAGGTGCTCGAGGATGATGCCCTCCGAGGTGCGATCGGCGAGCGTCACCGGTGAGGCGTCCGCCTTCCGCTGCACGTCCGCACCCCCCAATGGGCCGCGGCGATAAATCTCTTGCACGGCGCGCCCCGCCTCGATGGCAGCAGCGATCATGGCCTCGAGAAGATCAGCGTCGGCGGGCAGAGAATGCATGTGCAGCTTGCAACGAATTTTACGCGGTCGCTGCGCAAAATCTGCGGCGCAGCACCAGACTCACAAGATCCATTCGCCATGAGGATATATCCATCCGGCGCGAGCTTGCGGAGGCGCGACCTGGGACGTCGAATAGAATACATTTATTGATATATATCATACTATTAATATATAAATCGACTTTAATTTCTAGAATATAACCGGCCTCTGCTGCAGCGAGTGACCTGCCGGATGCGTCGCAGTCCTGGTCAACGCCGGTGGACATGACGCGTTGAGCGAATATCCTTCAGCACTCGGCCCGTTGGAAGGAGCGGGACAGCAATGGAAATCATGCACGACTCGATCGCAGAGAGACACCGGTGCGGGGCGCTCGGGCGCACGGTCCGCATCGCAGCCGCCGCGATCCTTGGCGCGACCCTCTTCGGATGCGTCGCGGCACCTCCGCCGCGTCCGATGCCGCCGCCTCCCCCGCCCATCAACACCACGGTGTATGCCTATCCGCTGCATGGGCAAAGCCCGGAGCAGCTCGATCGTGACCGTTACGAGTGCTACGTGTGGGCAAAGAACCAGACGGGCTTCGATCCGAGCGCTGCGAACCTGCCGCCGCAGGTGCGTGTGCAGGTGGTTGGCGGACCCCCGCCGGGCACCGGGACGGCCGTGGGCGCGGTGACCGGCGCTGCGATCGGCGCTGCCGTGGCGGCCCCCTGGCAGCGTGGGTTCGGTGCCCTTGCCGGCGCCTTGATCGGCGGAGCGATCGGCTCCAGTGCCGACGCGGCCAATCAACAGCGAGCGCAGCAGGCGTATGCGATGAGCAATGCGCAGCTCGCCCAGGTCGAGCACCAGGCCGCGGACTACCGCCGGGCGCTCAGCGCCTGTCTCGAGGGTCGCGGCTACAGTGTGCACTGAGCCCGACCGCATAACCGCTAGCCACTTGAGGAGCCGATTGCCATGACCCGTTCGGTTGCGTTCAAACATTCGCGAGCCGCAAGCCTCGCGCTGTGCGGGGTGTTTGCCCTAGCCGGCGCGCTGGCGAGTTCAGCCGCCGGCGCGCAGGGCCAGGATCATGATCGCTTCGATCGCGGCCACGCCGACCGCGGAGCCGCCGGGCACTTCGATCCGGCTCACCAGCATGTCGATCGCATGAACCACGCGCACTTCTACCCGAACCGCGGCACGATCGTGCACGGATTGCCGGCGCAGCACTACGATCTGGTCTTCCGTGGCTCGCACTTCTTCTTCGCGGGCGGTGTGTGGTACGCACCCCGCGGAGGACTGTACGTCGTGGTGGCGCCGCCCTTCGGGTTGTTCGTCCCCGTATTGCCGCCGTTCTACACCACGCTCTGGGTAGCGGGTGTTCCTTACTACTACTCGGATGATGTGTACTACACGTACGGCGGACCCGGCGTCGGCTACGAGGTTGTCGCGCCTCCACCCGGCCAGGAAGTCGCCGACGCCTACGCGCAGCCCCCACCGCCCCCGGGGCCCGGGCCAGGACCGGGGCCTGGACCCAGTGCTGACCAGCAGCTCTTCATCTATCCGCGCAACGGCCAGACGCCCGAGCAGCAGGCTCGCGATCAGTACCAGTGCCACACGTGGGCACAGAGCCAAACGGGCTTCGATCCGACGGTTCCCAATGGCGGCGTGCCGCCGGGCCAGGCCCCGAGCGCACGTGCAAACTACGACCGCGCAATGGCAGCCTGTCTCGACGGGCGCGGCTACACGGTTCGATAGCTCGGCATCGGACATCCTGTCCTCGCCTCGCGGCACGTCCGTGTGCCTCGGTGCCAACTACCGCACGCCACTCTCGCGCAGGATGTGCGGGATGTGCGCTTCCCAGCCGAGCGCCATGATGTGAACGCCGCTCGTCACGCCGCGAAGCCCGCGCACCAAGCGCACGGCGATATCGAGGCCCACCTGCTCCTCGCGTCCGGTCTCGGCCGCCGCGCGCATTTCCTCGAGCAGCTCCTCCGGGACGCGAATGCCGGGTACGTTGGTGTTGAGCCAGCCGGCCATCTTCGCTGATTTGAGCGGAATGATGCCGGCGAGGAGCGCGACGTCGCCGAGCTTGGCGGCCTCCAAATAGCGCTCGACGACCCCGACATCGAAGATCGCCTGCGTCTGCAGGAATCGCGCGCCCGCGGCGACCTTGGCACGCGTGCCCTCGAGCTCCTTGGCAAGATCGGCGGCTCCGGGATTCGCCGTGGCGCCGGTGAACAGGTGCGGAACGCCCCTGAGCTCGTTGCCCGCCAGGTCATGCCCGCCGGCAAGCGCCCGCGCCGCGCCGAGTAGCTCCACGGTCGTCAGATCGAATACCGGCTTCGCCTCGGGGTGATCGCCATTCTTCGGCGAATCGCCGGTCATGAATACGAAGTTGGTGACTCCGAG
>JASHUC010000220.1 GCA_030040235.1 Gammaproteobacteria bacterium
CGCAGCGTGTTGGAGAAGTTCTGCGCCGTGCGGATGATCGACGTGCGCATCCCGACCAGCGATAGCCGCGAGCTCGCCCTCACGCGCTACACCCAGCCCGAACCCGATCTGAAGCTCCTGCTCGAGCGCCTGAAGCTCACTCTGCCCGCCCAGCCGCCCCCGAGAATCACCGCCGCACAGGCCGCCACCGCTACCCCCGTGTAGTGCAGACCTACGGGGGTCGCCTCTCGTAAAATCAACGCCTTACCCTCGCGCTACCCCGCGAATCCGCGAAGAGCGGTTAGAGCGTGCGCTACGGGGCCGACATTGGCGGACGCGCTGGGTGTGGGTGACAGCCGTGGGACTTGCCGTACGGTCCGCTTCCGAGATGGTCGGAGACGTTGACCGGTGCACCGCGTTGGGGTGCGAACGGCTAAATGCGGACCCTCGTGCCGCAACCAGGATTGACGGGATACCAGTAATTCGCGAATGCTCGCTCCACTGACGGCAAGGACGAAATGGCCAGTCTGACACTGGTCTCAACCAACAGGGGGTACAGGTCATGCGTGTGCACGCCGGCACGGTAAGAGGACCGTTGGGGCTGCTCGGCGCCGGAAGACTCCTCATCGCTCTTGGCGCGTGCGCCGCCGCTGCGCTGCTCGCGGCGCCGCCGGCCCTCGCACAGCTCACGGGGCCGCTCATCCTGAAGGAGCAGGGCAGCTTCTTCGTCGGCGGGGTCACCAAGACCGTAACCGAGCCCTCGAACGCGCCCTTCCCGGCGCAGACCGGCGATATCACGGTCAATCAGATGTACGTGCAGTACCAGATCCCGATGGCAGGCACTCGGCACGTGCCGGTCGTGTTCGTGCATGGCTGCTGCCTGAGCAGCAAGACCTGGGAGACGACCCCCGACGGACGCATGGGCTGGAGCGAGTACTTCGTTCGCAAGGCTCGCTCGGTCTACTTGGTGGACCAGGTCTCCCGCGCCCGATCAGGGTTCGATCCGTCGGAGTTCAACGCGGTGCGCGCAGGAACGCTCGCCAATGCGAGCATGCCGGCGATCCTCGATGCGACCCACCAGTTCGCCTGGACGGTGTTCCGCTTCGGTCCCAAGTTCGGCGAGGCGTTCCCCGATGAGCAGTTCCCGCTGCAGGCCGTGGACGAGCTCTACAAGCAGATGATCCCGGACCTCAACTCGACACTGCCACAGAACCCGAATCCGACCTGGACGCAGATGGCGGCACTTGGCGCGAAGCTGCACGGAGCGATCCTCGTGGGGCACTCCGAATCTGGCTTCTTTCCCGAGCAGGCCGCCCTCGTCGATCCCACGGGCATTCGGGGGCTCGTCACGATCGAGACGGGCTGCCCGACCCTCACACCTGCGCAGCTCGCAACGCTCGCGAAGATTCCGACGCTCGTCATGTTCGGCGATCACCTCGCCGATGTGACGAAGCCCCTCAACTGGATGGGCGTCTTCGAGAGCTGCAACAGGTTCGTCGCGCAGCTCAAGCAGGTGGGCGGGGATGCCGAGATGATGCACTTGCCCGACCTCGGCATCAAAGGCAACAGCCACATGCTGATGCAGGACAAGAATAGCAATCAGATCGCGGACCTGCTGATCGCCTGGATCGACCGTCACGTCGAGACGCGTCGGCATCAACGGCCGTAATCCGGATCGGGTTCGTTCGGCAGTTTGGTTATTTTGGCACCGCACGGTTGAACTGCATCGCGAGGGTCCTGGCTTGTGCAGCAGTCAGGCCCGTTACCTGGAACCGCGCACTGAACACGCCCCGGATCACGGCATGATTGATCACCTGCCCGTTGTACACGACCGCCATGCTGTGGCCGAGGTTCTCCTGAGTGGCGCGCAGCATCGAGGCCGCGCCTCGGGCATCGAGGCGAATGTCGACTGTCGGACCCGCTTGCGTCGTTGTGGCGATAGCCTCTGCGACCTCATCGCCGGTAGCGACCACGTCTCGCTTGAGTAAGATCACGCTGCCGTCCCGTACCTGGTAAAGCTTGTCGCCGATCGGCACCTTGCCGCTCTGTTGCGCTTGCAATGGATTGTTCTGCTCGTCGACCAGACGGAACTCCAGAGTCGCGGGTCGTTGCGCCACCGGCACCATGGCTCCTGCCCAAGGCACCGCAGCCAGCACGACGATCACGAGCACGGCGCTCATCAGCAGCACTTTTCTGAGCCGACCCGGCGGCGAGCGCGCGTCCTGCTCGCTCAAGAGCCACTTGAGCCGGCGAGCGAGCGATGACGGTTCGGCCATCGCGAGTGTCGATGGAATGAGTCGGGGCGCAGACGCCATATGTTTGAGGGTGGCGCCGTAGGCCGCTCTGCCGCCCGCGGCCACAGCAGCAGCCTCGTCACTCGTCAGCTCGCTCAGCGCGCGCAGACGCCAGTGCAGCCAGTGCGCCAGCGGGTCAAACCAAAACACAGCACGATACAGCGAAGCCAGCCACAGACGGTAACAGTCGCGGTTGAGAATGTGCGCCCGCTCATGCGCAAGGACGGTCCCGAGAGTGGTGCTGTCCCAGGTCCCATACGTCTCGGGCAGAAGGATCGTGGAGGCGAAGGAAGCCGGACTACGGATCGCAGAACTGACGCGCACATCGATAGATCCAGCGGATAGCGCAGACATCTTCGATGCAGTCCGACGCAGCCGCGCACCTATCCATAGTCCGGTCACCAATCTCGTTACCAGCACCGCCGTGACCAGCACGTAGACAAACGCGCACGCCACTGCGCCGTTCGATGCCGGCACTCTGGATGCCGCGCCGGTCAGCGCGGTCGCCGAGGCGATGGTCCTGACCGGAAGCACTGTGAGGGGGGGAAGAACCGGAGTTGCGACCAGACCAACCACCCACGAAAGCAGCGGCATCACAAGCGACGCAGTCACAATCACCGTCCAGGTGTTCTTCTCAACCCCAGGGTCGCGTAGCCTGAGCGCCTTGAGCAGCACCCACACCACGGCGAACAACGTGCCGCCGCGCGCGGCGGCCTCGAGCAGTGTAGTAAGCATCACTTCCCTCCGGATTCATCCTTTTCCAGCCTATCCACGAGTCGCCGCAGATCGCGCCGACTGAGGATCTTGGCCTCGACCATCCCCAGCAGCACCGCGTCCACAGACCCATCGCAGAACCAGTCCGCTACCCGCTGGACGGCCCGGGCAGCAAGGTGAGCTGGAGGCTTCACGGCTCGATACAGAAACGTGCGCTGCTCCACACGGTGCGCTAGATACCCCTTGTTCTCGAGGCGACCGAGCACCGTGCGCACGGTCGACTCCTTCAGCGGCCGCCGCAGCGCCTGCCGCACCTGGTCGGCGCTCGCCTGACCCGAGCGCCAGACGGCCTGCAGCACCTCCCGCTCTAGCTCCCCTAATTTCGATCGCATTTCCTTCCTGCCTGTCACAACTTGTAGCGCTACATATTGTAGCATATGGACGGCGACTTGCAAGGAGGTATCAGTGGCGCGAGGAGGGATTCCCTCACGATCGCTGTGCGCTTACCCGCGTGCCATCACGCGAGCGTAGGTGGGTCGTGCCGCGCAGCGCTCACTCCAAGCGTTGAAGTGGCTGTAGGCGGCGTGCTCCACGTTCATGTGGGTGAACCAGCCCGTCACGGCGTGCAAGTGCGTGTCGGCGAGCGTATATGCCTCGATGAGGAACTGCTTGCGCGCAAGGGCTTCATCGACGATTCGCAGGCAGGTCTGTATGTCCGCTTTTGCCGCCTCGGCCGCCTTGGCGTTGTGCTGCTCGACGGGGGTCCACTCGCTCGTATTGCGCATCCAGCGAAATACGGCGTCGAGCAGTGTGACGTTGGTCCAGACGATCCACTTCATCGCTTCGCCGCGCTTCACGCCTGGAGCGGGATAGAGGCCTTTTTCGACGCCGAATGTCTCGCCGAGGTACATCGTGATCGCCGCGGATTCCCAGATTGGAGCTCCATCGTGCACGATCAGCGGCACTTTCCCGTTCGGGTTGAGCCGCAGGTACTCGGGGTTGCGCGTCTCGCCCTTTTGGATATCTACCTTGACGCGCTCGCACGGCGTGCCGAGCTCCTCCAGCACGAGCTCAGTGATGCCTGCGCTGCTCATCGGGGCGTAGTAGAAAGTGAGACTCATGATCGCGGCTCCCGCATGATTCGAAGGGGTGCGGAGCATAGCGCTCGTCCGCTGACAGGGTCCATCCAGTCCTCGAGCCATGCTGGAGCTGGATGAATCGATTGTGCAAGGATGCCCCCCGTGGGGTGCGTGATCTCGCCTCAGAGTTCAGAATGGCGAGTCCGCCAATCACACACGAACTCAGAAAGGGGGGATTGTGAACGGTGGCCAGAAAGACGATGCGCCCACCCTGATTGCCACCGGCGCGCTCGTGTCCATCGTGGCATCGCTTGCGCACGAAGCGGTAGGGCACGGTTTGGGTTGCGCCATCGACGGTGGACGGATCACGCTCCTCACGTTTCTCGTCTTTCGCTGCGCCGGAGCGGGCGCGATTGCAGACGGCGGCGGCCCGGTAGGGGCTTTTGTGGTGGGCTGCCTGGCCTTGGCGGTCGTGCGTGCGCGTAAGTCTCGCTCGACGCTCCTCGAGCTGTTTCTCATTACGCTCGGCGCCCTGGCACTTCTGTGGTTCTGGGCGCAGATGATAAGAGAGGCGATCGATGCCACCGATGACTGGGGGCACGTGGCGGCCGATCTGCGCTGGTCAGCTCTGTGGCGGCCCATCGCGTGTACCCTCGGCGTGGCCGGTTACGTGGCAACCGTGCGGGTCGTTCGCAGGTTGGCGGGCTCATTGGCGGCCGGGCGTCCCCTGCGCCTGTTGACTCCCTACCTCGCAGCGATGTCATCGGCCGTTGCGCTGGGAGCGCTGTGGCATGGGAACCGGGCGGGTTCGGCACTGGACGGGTTCCTCAGCTTCGGTGTTGCCCCGCTCGGTTATCTGCTCGCCATCGGCAGGACGGCCCAGGGAGCGGCTCACCCGGATAGAATCGAACGCAACATGCTCTGGATCGCATCTGTTGCCCTCCTCTGGGCAGGCTTCGCGGTCTCGATCGCGCGCGGAGTGGGCCCACTCGCGTGACTGGGTCGCGAACTCAACCCGACAGCACCGCCGTGCGCGTCGATGGGCTCTCGCCCGCGAGGGGCGAGGACTTCCTGACCGCCGAGATCTAGTCCCCGTTCGTCGGCCCGACTTGCCGGCCCCGCGCCGTCGCCTTACCCTATAGTTGCAATTGAAACTATCGTGGCGCGGAGCCCGCGCAGCGCCCGAGAGGAACGCAATCGTGACGCCGGATCTCCATGACAATCCACTCGGCACCGATGGGTTCGAGTTCGTCGAGTTCACGAGCCCCGATCCCGCGGTGCTCGCTCGGCTGTTCTCCGCGATGGGCTTCACGGCCGTCGGCCGCCATCGCTCCAAGAACGTCGTGCGCTACAAGCAGGGCAGCATCAACTTCATCCTGAACATGGATCCCCGCGGCCAGGCGGCTGCATTCCGCGGGCTGCACGGCCCGTCGATCAATGCGATGGCGTTCCGGGTGCGCGATGCCGCGCGGGCGCTCGCGCTCGCGGTCGAGCGCGGCGCCCAGGAAGTCAAAGGTCTCGTCGGACCCATGGAGCTCAACATCCCCGCGATCGAGGGTATCGGCGGCTCGATCCTGTACCTGGTGGACCGCTACGGCGCGAGTGACATCTACGACGTCGACTTCGTCGGGATTCCCGGAGCTGCCGAGGGCGAGAGCGCCGAGAGCGCCGGCCTCACCTATATCGATCACCTCACGCACAACGTGCGGCGCGGCAACATGGAAAAGTGGGCACACTTCTACGAAAGCGTGTTCAACTTTCGCGAGATCCGCTACTTCGACATCGAGGGCAAGGTTACCGGACTTTTCTCGAAGGCCATGACGAGCCCGGACGGCAAGATCCGCATTCCCCTCAACGAGAGCCAGGACGACAGGTCGCAGATCGAGGAGTTTCTCCACGACTACAAGGGCGAAGGCATCCAGCACGTCGCACTCGGCACGAGTGATATCTATGCGACAGTCGATCGCATGCTCGAGCGCGGCGTCGAGTTCCAGGACACGCCGGACACCTACTACGAGGCGGTCGAGCGGCGGGTTCCCGGACACGGCGAAGATCTCGCGCGGCTGCGCGAGCGGCGCATCCTCATCGACGGCGCGCCCACGCAGGGCCAGGGGCTGCTACTGCAGATCTTCACGCAGAACGTGGTCGGTCCGTGCTTCTTCGAGATCATTCAGCGCAAAGGAAACGAGGGCTTCGGCGAGGGCAACTTCAAGGCGCTGTTCGAAT
>JASHUC010000221.1 GCA_030040235.1 Gammaproteobacteria bacterium
CCGGCGATATCGAGCTGCCGGACCGCGCAATATTCATGGATCGGTTGTCCGTCCACGAACTCCATGACGAGGTAGGGCAAGCCGTCGGCGGTGCGTCCGCCATCGAGAAGGCGCGTGATGTTGGGATGATCGAGACTCGCCAGAATCTGGCGCTCGCTGCGCAGGCGATTGAGCACGTATCGCGAGCCCTGCTCGGAGCGAACGAGCTTGATGGCGACGATCTGATGGAACTCCTCGTCCTTGCGCACCGCTCGATAGACCTTGCCCATGCCGCCCGCGCCGATTTCCTCGATGATCTCGTAGGGGCCGATGCGCGTGCCGAGCAGCGGATCTTTGACATCGAACTCATCGCCGCTCTCCGCGAGCGATGCCTCGAGGACTGCCGGCCGGGACGAGAGCTCCGCTTGACTCTCGTCGTTTGCGGTGAGCAGAGAGTCGAGCTCGACGCGCAGCGCCGGATCGCAGAGGGTGATCCGATCGAGGTAGGCCAGCCGCGCCTCCGGCTCGAGCTGCAGCGCCTCGTGCAGGGCGGTCCTCACCTGTTGCCAGCGTTGCGACGACATCGACCACCCGAACCGTTTGTTGGTGACCCCCGGCGCATGCGGCTGAGTACCGCGCTGGGGGCATTTTCTCCAGACCCCTGGCGCGAACCATCATAGCAGTCACGCGAGCCGAAGCGCAGACCGCACGATGCGTACAGTAACGCCTTCGGATGACACCCCGTCGGGATCCCCCGCAAGTCATGCGTTCGGGTGACACGCGGCGCGCAGGGCGGGCAAAGATCCCGGCCCACCCATGCGCCTGAGCGGCAAATCCACTACGCTTGCTTTCGTAATGGAATTGTCGAGCCGGGTGGCGAGGAGGTGCTGCCTTGCCCATCGAAGTAGCGATCGTCGAGGACGATGGCGCCTTGCGGGAGCGGTACGCGGAGCTCATCGCGACCGCGCGCGATGCCCATATCGCCTGGGTGGCGGGGACGGTGGCCGATGCGATGCAGCGACTTCTGGTGAGTGCGCCGGACGTTCTGCTGGTCGATCTCGGCCTCCCCGATGGAAGCGGACTCTCCGTCATCAGCTTCGCGAAGCGGCGCTATCCGCGCTGCGAAGTGATGGTGGTGAGCGTGTTCGGCGACGAGGAGAACGTCGTGGCAGCGATCGAAGCCGGAGCCAGCGGCTATCTGCTGAAGGACGCGCTCGCCGAATCCTTCCTCAATACGATCCGTGAGCTGCGGGCCGGCGGCTCGCCCATCAGTCCGAGCATCGCCCGGATCCTGTTGAATCGCGCCCGCGACCTGCATCGCAGCGGCGACCCCCGGGAGCTTCCGGAAAGCGACCTGGCCGAGCGGGAGCTCGAGATTCTCGGGCTCGTCGCCAAGGGTTTCAATTTCCCGGAGATCAGCCGGCTGCTCGGAATATCCAATAACACGGTCAAGACCCACATCTACCGCATCTATCGTAAACTCTCCGTGCATTCGCGCGGCGAGGCGGTCTTTGAGGCGAAGAAGCTCGGCCTGCTCGATTTCTAGCGCACCCGGGAGCGCGGTGGCGCTCGGCGCGCTTCTTTCTCTGCTCACCGCTCCAGCTGTCGCGCAACCACCGGCGTCCGAGCGTCTCTCCAGCGGCGAGCTGATCGTGGGATACTCCCATGCTGCAGTGCCCCCAGCGGCGAGTGCGCCACACGCGCCGGTGCGGCTGCCCGCCCAATTCGGCGCTTCGCGCCAGTCTCGCCTCCCGACCCCGTACTGGGTTCGCTTCGCCTTCCAGCTCTCCGCGACGCCCTCCGGAGACTACGGCGTCTACTTACCGCACTTGCAGCCGCGGGCCGCCGTGTTTCTGAATGGCACCTATCTCGGCGCCAGCGAGGATTTCGAGGCCTCGCAGAGCGATACCTGGAACTACCCGCTCTACATCCCGGCGCCTGCGGCGCTGCTGCGCCGCGGAGCGAATGACCTGCTGGTTGAAGTCCTCGCCAACGCGGGCGCCGCGAGCGAGCTCGGACCCGTGTGGGTCGGCCGCAGAGCAAGCCTCTACCCTCGGTACGAGAAACGCCTGTGGCTGCAAGTGATCGGGGTCGAGGTGGTTTCAGTCCTGGTCGGCCTGATCGGGGCGCTCGTCGCGGTGCTCTGGATCCGGCGCAGGAGCGAGATGGTCTTTGGGCTCTTCGCATTGAGCTGCGGCCTCTGGATCGTCCGCAACGCCCAGTTCTTCGTCGTGGACACCTACTCGCGCTTCTACTTCGCCGTCGTGACGGACGCTGCTTTGTTCTGGCTGGCCGCCGTCCTTTACA
Source organism: Gammaproteobacteria bacterium (assembly GCA_030040235.1). The sequence continues at coordinate 2,287 of JASHUC010000221.1, forward strand.
CGTTGTGCTTTCGCGTTCTCGGGCGGCGCTATCCCCGAATCGAAGCCGCGCTGTGCGCCTATGCCGCCTTCGCGACTCTCGCGATGCTCGTCGGAGGTCCGACGCACAAATTCGCCGTCACCGCCCTCGGATTTGCAGCTCTCGTGCCCGCCTCGCCGATATTCCAGATCTATCTGACCTGGGAGACGCTGCGCTTCCCGAGCGTACTGCGCTTCCTGCTGTGGCTCGCCGCCATCGTGAGCTCCGCAGCCGGAGCCTACGATTTCTCGTTGATGGTCGAGTGGATTCCCCCGCCGGCCGCCTTCCTCATGCCCTACAGCGCGCTCTTCTACGCGCTCACGGTCGGTTGGGCACTCATCGACGGGTTCGTCAAATCGCACAACGAGTACGAGCAGCTCAACGCCGCGCTCGAGGCTCGCGTCAGGGAGCGCGAGAGCGCACTCGCCATCCACTACGCACGGGCCGCGGAGCTCGAGCGCGAGCAGGTGATCGCCGGAGAGCGGGAGCGCATCCTGCGCGACATGCACGACGGTCTGGGATCGCACTTGATCTCCGCGCGGCGGCTGATCGAGAAAGGCGGCCAGTCGAGGGAGCAGATCGGCGCCCTGCTCGGCGATGCCATGGACGAGCTGCGCATCGCGATCGACTCGATGAAGCCGAGCGCCGGCGATCTGCTCCTGATGCTCGGCAACCTGCGCTATCGCCTCGAGCCGCGGCTCAACGCGGCCGGTATCAACCTGCACTGGGATGTTTCCGACACCCTCGCCATCGAGCCGCTCGGGCCCGCGGAGGTGACCGAGATGACACGCATCGTGCAGGAGGTCTGCACGAATGCGATCAAGCATTCTCACGCGACGGAGATGTCGCTCGCGGTGCAGTGCCCGGACCGCGGCACGGTCCAGCTCACCATCGCCGACAACGGCTGCGGCTACGATCCCGCGACGGTTCGGCTGGGCGAGGGACTGAAGAACATGCAGAAGCGGGCGCGCACGATCGGTGCGCCCCTCGAGATCACCTCCCGCCCCGGCGAGACGCGCGTGACACTCACCATGAGCACCGCCAAATCACCGGTGGGGATCCCCGGAGCCGCCAAAGGCGTTTCATTGCAATAGAAAGAAAAATCTTGTATTATTTCCATTGAAATGAAAGACCGGGAGCACACTCGAGCGCGCGTGGCCGCCCCGCAGGCACGCAGCGCCGCGGTTCTCTCCAAGGCGGCGGTGCGTGCCGCGGATCAGCTGGGGCTGCGCCAGGCGGAGCTTGCCAAAGTCCTGGGACTCAGTCCGGCCACGGCCTCCAGGCTCAGGGCCGGCTCGTGGCAGCTCCCGGCCGGCAGCAAGGCGTGGGAGCTCGCGGCCGCCTTCGTACGCGTGTATCGCTCGCTCGCGGCGATTACCGGCGGGGGGA